>JBAXNJ010000072.1:0-7205 GCA_037133815.1 Betaproteobacteria bacterium | reverse complement strand
ACGTGGGAATGGGTAGGTTCTCATGCAAGTTGTGCGCACCGAAGCGACCACCACGCTTTGCAAATGCGTCATAGGGTGGTGCAGGAAAGGTACCAATCGGTACAGGATTTTTTTCGTTACGCGAATCGATCACCCATACCAATTTGGGCCAGTCAGCCCCGTTGTCTTGCACACACTCATCGCTGACGATCCATAAGTTGCGGTCAAAAAGCGGCAACAAGGTGTGGATGAATCCATTGAAAGGTGGCGAGTGGTTCCAATGCGATACCACTTTGATATTGCTCTTGTCGGCGATGTCCAAAACAAATGCACCACCATCGATATAACCCACATACGCGCGATCCGGACGATTGGGAAATACATTGGTGTTGTGTGCGCGAAAGCCGGTGTCGAATTTTTGGGTAAGACGCTCTGGTGGTGGCGCCTCATCGCCTTCGCGTGTACCGGGGTACCACCATCGACCCACTTCAACTGGCTTGGCAGGATTAGACACATCCAGAATGCGATAGAACTGGTCATCCAATGGATTGCGCGGTTGAAAATCTCCAGAGCCCGAAGACATATGCAAATAGTGACCATCTACAAACCAGACCGCATGCACACCTCTTGAATAAGGGCCAGAGCAATCAAAGTGTGAAATAAGTCTTGGTGTTTCTGGTTTCGAGATGTCGAATAAATCAACGCCAGCGGGTTTAAGACCTACAGTTTGTGTCTGGTAGGCGACAGCCATGATGTCTCCAACCACGTCGAGCGAGTTCGATCGCATCTTGGCGTGCGGCAATTCGGTTTGGACCACCATCTTTGGGTTTTTAGGATCGGTCACGTCCACACCTGTAAAGTTTTTAGGTGCTGACTCATGCGCCATCCACAGTATGCGTCGACCATCCGCCGTCTGCTGCACCGACATGCCCTCGCCCATTCCACCAAAGCCACCCAACTCATGGTGGGCTAGCAGTTTCATATTGTGTGAAAGGGTTTGGTCGCTGCGACCACCAGGCGTTGACAGGTTAAGCATGGGTATTTACCGTGTTGCAATTGATCGTTTGATAATACAAGATATGGCCTTGTGCAATCGCGCTTATTGAGTTTTACATTGTTTGTTTTTTTAGGATAACCATGCCCACTGCTTTTTTATCACTTCGCCGCAGCCTCATCGTCACCTTGGCTTTAGGTCTTCTTACTGTGCACGGTTTCACACAAGCACAGGGAACTAAATTTCCAGACAAACCCGTCAAACTTGTCGTAACCTACCCGCCGGGTGGAAGTTCAGATTTAATGGCCCGCATCATGGGTCAAAAAATGAGCGAGATTTGGGGACAACCTGTCATCGTGGAGAGCAAGCCTGGTGCGGCTGGTTCCATAGGTATGGAATTTGCCGCGCGTCAACCCAACGATGGCTACACATTTGTGATCGGAAATCTCGGGCCAGCGGGTGTTAATCCATTACTGTCCAAACTGCCCTACAGCATGGACAAAGATTTCGCAGCAGTTGCCTTAACAGCAACAGGCGCCAACATCTTGGTAGTCCCAGCCAACTCCCCTTACAAAAATCTCAAAGACGTGATTGCAGATGCTAAAGCCAACCCAAATAAAGTGAGTTATGGCACCAGCGGCCCTGGCAGCATGTCGCACCTTGCGGGTGAACTTATTTCTCGCCAAGCGGGTGTGAAGATGGTCGGCGTTCCCTACAAAGGCGGTGGTCAGGCTGTGACCGATGTAATTTCTGGACAACTGCACATCATGGTCTCTGATGCGTTACCTGTCAGTCAACATATCAAATCGGGCCGCTTACGCGCGCTTGCCATCACCAGTGAAAAACGTTCCACGCTATTTCCTGATATTCCAACATTCACAGAAGCGGGACTAGAAGGTATCGTGGCGTTGAACTGGTGGGGTGTTTTCTTGCCAGCTGGAACTTCGCAAGCAGTCATCGACAACTACAACGCCACATTGGCCAAAATTGCGGCCAACCCAGATCTCAAAGACCGTTTCGCTGGATTGGGAGTTGAACCGCACGCAACATCAACTGCTGAATTCAAAGTGTTTTTAGCAACTGAGAAAGCTAAATATTCGAAATTAATTGCCGACAACAATATCAAAGCAGAATAAATATTGCGCCTCTCTTTCGCTGCTTTCGCCACTCTTTTACTCATAGCGTTCCTGATGGGTGCCAACCATGTGGCGGCGCGGTTTGCGTTTGCCCATGGCGTAGATGTCACCACTGCTATTGCCGTTCGCAGTTCATTGACGGCGTTTGTGGTGGGATTAGTTTTATGGCGCGCCAAAGTTTCGCTCACTTTATCAGCCAAACACCCACGCGCTTTATTGGGTATTGGTTTTTTAATTGCCATACAAAGTTACTGCTTGTACTCAGCAGTAGCGCGACTACCAGTCGCGCTAGCCTTATTAGGCTTTAACACCTACCCCTTGTGGATCGCACTTTGGGCCCGCTTGCTCTACAAACACCAACCTGAACCTGCTGTGTTGCGTGTGATGCCCATTATGTTGATAGGGCTCGCGCTCGCACTGGACGTTTTAGGCGCCTCGTCTGGTTTAGGCGCGCAGGGTCAATGGGCAGTGATTGGTGAAGGCGTATTCTTTGCATTGGCAGCAGCAGCCTTGTTCGGTATTGCCATGGTGTTCACCCAGCACGAAGCGGGTGACTTAGATGGCCGCTTGCGTACTTTTAGCACCATGACCTGCGTAGCAATTTTGGCGTGGTTGATGATCGGCACCCAAACTGGACTTCATTTGCCTGACGCATTAGAAGGCTGGTTAGGTTTGTGCATGTTGTCGCTTTTCTATGGTACGGGCTTCACCATCATGTTCACTGTGTTGCCACGTTTAGGCGTTGTGGGAAATTCCGCCATCATGAATGTCGAGCCTGTATTTGCCTTGGTGTTGGCTTGGGTGTTGTTAAACCAAGCGATTGCGCCTATTCAAGTTGTGGGCGCTTTGGTTGTAGTGTCCACTGTAATGTATTTAGGATTACGTAAGCGATAAGTCAAAATAAAAGCTTTCAATCAGGTCTTCAAATAACTTTAGCCATATGCATACCCAACATTCATTTTTTCGACTTGCGTATGGTGTTATGTGTGCCGCTGTCAGCACTTTAGCGATAACTGCGTATGCAGATTCCCCCACATTAGGTGTTGGTCTTTCTAAATACGCCTACCGTGAACCCTCTCTCGGCGTAGCTAACGATGGCTGGCTGGGTATTGCACAAGCCAAATGGTCACCAGACAACCTACGTATCAAAAATTGGCCATTGACCCTTTCAGGACAAGCGACTTTTGGTTATGTCGACTACACAGGCTCTGGCACTATGGCCAACCAACCTACAAGCATCTACCAGTTACAACTGGAGAGTCCGCATACTGAATGGGTAAAGGGCTACCAAATAAGCCCTGGGGTTGGTTATCGCTATTTGTATAACGATGCGCGTGGCACCACCAGCACCAACTATGGCGGCTATCGGCGCACCAGCGAATACCTATTTGCCAGCCTTGGTGCTGAACGGCCATTTGGCGAGAACTGGCGCGTGGCGGTGCAAGGCTACTATTTATTGAGCGGCAGACAAACTTCGAATTTATTTGACGTAGGGGGCAACTATGCATCGCAAGGACCCCTTCAAAACACACAACGCCATGGCTTTGGTTGGAAAGCAGGTATTTGTAAAACTTACCAAGCCTTGGACTTATGCTCTAACTTTGAATATTGGCAAATTGGCGCATCAGACAATTACTCATTTGTGTCGAACGGCAGTCGATACACCATTTATGAGCCTAGCAACAACACCAAGTCGTTTCAGTTCACTGTTAACTACAAGTTACACGAGTAATTAACACTACTCCTCCAGTACATCACGCACTGAACTATGGAACCTTGTTAAATCTTCTTAAACCGAAGCCTTAAAAACAGCAAACCGCAAGCTGTAATCACCACAGGCGACAGCGAACCCCAATTCAACCAAGTCCAACCTTGTGTTGTCACTAAAGCTCCAGATGCGAACGAGGTAAGCGCCATGGTGGCAAACACACAAAAATTAATTGCAGCTTGTGCTTTGTCTTTTTCTGGTGGCGCGTAGGCTTGCATGGACAGCGTGGTGCTTCCAGTAAACAAGAAGTTCCAACCAACGCCCAACAAGAACGAGGCTAGTAAGAACTGGTGAAGATCCACACCAGACAGCGCAATGCTGATACATGCAATATTGAGCAAGACCCCAACGCCCATGATGGTCAGCACACCAAAGCGCTTGATCAAATGGCCTGTTACAAAACCAGGGGCAAACATGCCGATGACATGCCATTGCAACACCCAAGCCGTGTCTTCAAATGACATGCCACACACTTGCATGGCCAGAGGTGTGGCGGCCATCAATAAATTCATCACGCCGTAGCCTAAAGCAGCCGAGAGAGTCGCTATAAAAAACACGGGTTGGCGCATGATTTCGTTCAGAGGGCGTCCCGTTTGGTCACTGGCTTTCTTAGGCGCAACAGGCGGGAACTCAATGTAAGACATGACCGCCATCGATAGCAATGCAATTCCCGCTAATGCCACGTAGGCACCCGCAAAAGGCAGCCCCAACCAATTCTTAGTGTGCATCGCCAAATTAGGGCCGATGATGGCACCCATCAACCCACCAGCCATCACCAACGAGACTGCTTTTTCTCGGTAATCTGGGGCGCATAGTTCAGCGGCAGCAAATCGGTACAACTGGCCATTGGCGCTGTAATACCCTGCCACCACCGTTGCCACTACCAACAAAAGAAAAGAGCTATGCAGAACTGCCCAAGCGCCAATTCCTGCGGATATCAGTGCAACCAGTAGCCCTAATAAAAAAGATACTTTTCGGCCAAAACGCTGTTGTGACCTGGCAACTATTCCTGTGCTCAAAGCACCACCCACCACATAACCCATAACAGGCAAGGTTGCCATCCAAGGAACAGGGGCCAAACTCAAGCCGACCAATCCATTGATCGCTATAAAAGTAACGTTATTGGTTAAAAATAGACCTTGCGCGATGCTTAGCAACAATAAATTTTTATTCATGCTCACAGCTTAACTGATTGACTGTAAGTAATTATTCTGAATACACTGGCCGAGTCTTTTCTTATTTATCAATTTCTGACATGCAAAACAACTTCTACCAAGATACTCTCGGATTACTCAACGTATCAGAGAGCGAAGCACAGCTTCCCAACCGCCGCTTAGCGCTTCAAACCGCTTTAGGCATTGGCTACTGCGCAGCAGCCATGCCCTTGATTGCGCAAACCGCTATCAAAACGCCAACCGATGGCCTTGTGACGGGAGAAGTCACGATAGATGTGCAGGGTTTCAAAATGCCAGCATTTCGTGCGGCACCCAAAGGCAAAACTAATTTACCCGTGGTGTTTGTGATTTCAGAAATTTTTGGTGTGCATGAATACATTGCTGATGTGGCATGCAGATTTGCCAAAGAAGGCTATTTAGCCATTGCACCTGAGTTATTCATCCGTCAAGGCGACCCGAGTAGTTATGGTGAGGTGGCTAGGCTACAAGCAGAGGTCATCTCTAAGGTGCCTGATGCACAGGTGATGAATGACTTAGACGCATGTTTGGTATGGGCTGACGCGCATGGCGGTAATTCAAAACGCCTAGCTATAACAGGTTTTTGTTGGGGTGGACGCATTTCATGGCTCTATGCCATGCACCAACCCAAGCTCAAAGCTGCTGTGGCTTGGTATGGGCGTTTAGAAGGGCAAAAAACTACAGCTGCGCCACAGCATCCGCTAGATCTGGTGGCCAACCTCAAAGCACCCGTCTTAGGTTTGTACGGAGCAGCCGATACAGGCATTCCATTGACATCGGTGGATCGCATGAAATCTGCACTCACGCAACTTGCTGCGCAAGGCAATGCCGCAGCCAAAGAGAGTAACTTTGTGGTGTACCCCGATGCACCCCATGCCTTCCATGCCGACTACCGTCCTACCTACCAAGCAGGCCCTGCGCAAGACGGATGGAAGCGCGCATTGGATTGGTTTAAGAAATACGTTTAAGACCATCAAAAAAACCACACTGGAGCACTCCATGCCACTAACCCTAGCCTTTTCCCGAAACATCCTCTCCCTGATCTGCTTACCCGTTCTGGCGTTAGCCCTACCAGCATGGGCTGGAAAAACATTAGACGCAGTCAAACAACGCGACCAAGTGGTGTGCGGCGTCAACACAGGACTCGCTGGTTTTAGCGCAGCAGACAGCCAAGGCAAATGGAGTGGCCTCGATGTCGATATGTGTCGCGCTGTCGCAGCGGCTGTTTTAGGAAGTGCAGATAAAGTGCGCTATGTCCCACTCTCCGCACAACAACGCTTTACGGCTTTGCAGTCTGGCGAGGTGGATGTGTTGTCTCGTAACACCACATTCACCCTCACACGGGATGCTTCGTTAGGGCTTCATCAAACTGCAGTGACATATTACGACGGCCAAGGTTTTATGGTGTCGGCTAAAGCAAATATCAAAAGTGCGAAACAACTCAAGGGCGCAACAGTGTGTGTCCAAGCAGGCACCACAACAGAAAAGAATTTGACCGACTTTTCGCGTGCCAACAAACTCGACATCAAACCCGTGGTATTCGAAAAATTCGATGCGGCGAATGCCGCTTATTTCTCGGGCCGCTGCAAGGCCTACACCACGGATGCTTCTGGGTTAGCGTCTATTCGCACCAAAGAAGCAAAGAATCCAAAAGACCATGTCATCTTGCCTGAGCTTATATCTAAAGAACCGTTGGGCCCTATGGTTCGACGCGGAGATGATGAATGGTTGTCGATTGTGAAATGGACTGTCTATGGATTGGTCGAAGCCGAAGAGTACGGTATCACTTCAGAAAATGTCAACAGCCTCAAAAACGACAGCACCGACCCCGTTGTTTTACGCTTGCTCGGCAAATCGGAAGACACAGGCAAGTTGCTCGGCTTAGAACGCGAATGGTTGGCGCGCGCTGTGCAGGCAGTAGGCAACTATGGCGAGATTTTTGATAAACACCTTGGCGAAAAAACCCCGCTCGGCCTCAAACGTGGATTGAACGCGCAATGGCACAAGGGTGGCTTGCAATACGCGATTCCTATCCGATAAATAGCGCTTCACGTACAAAGCATTTATGTTGAACTGGCGCAGTCAACGCGTCCGCGCCTGGATTTACCAAATCGCTTTAATTGGCATGCTGATTG
>JBAXNJ010000071.1:0-7222 GCA_037133815.1 Betaproteobacteria bacterium | reverse complement strand
CGAGCGATTTGGCCTCGGACCATGGGGTCTATTGCTTGTATTGGCAGCATGTTGCAGTGCCCTTCTTGAATCGATTTTCTTTGTTCGTTTAGCAAGTGCATAGGCAGTTGATCGAGTTTGTATTCAGCTATTTCAAGGCGGCTATAAACAGAAGAAAAACCTTGGGTCATAACTTTGCGTACATCAGTATTGGATAAATTAGCGGCAATAAGCGTAATTTTTTTATCCAGCGCCAATTGCACATACGGCTTGTAGAAAAGCCAATTCCAACCTGGTGTTGCCACTTTGGCGAGTACACAATCAACATCTTGGCAGCTTGTTAAAGCAAGATCTAGGGCTTGCTGATTTTCACGATCAAACTGCTCCATCGCAACGACAGGTTTTTGCTTCTTGCCGATCAACTGCATAACAAGGTCTAAGCGCAAGTTGTGACTGTTGGGGTTGTCATGTACTTCACCAAGTAAATAAATCCTCCCATCATTTCGTTGCAGCTGACTGTCTGGGCTTTGGGCTTGCAAAGCAAAGGGTAAAAATGTAGTGGCTATCGATAAAAATAAATTTAAGAGATGACGAGGCTTGATTACGTAAATGGAGGTTTGCATGTGCACGAGTTTCAGATGAATCTTTAAAAAATTACTAAAAACTTATTCAATATTTATTCAAAAAGTTTTTTACAATAATCAAGTCTTTTTTTTAATTATGCTCTGCTTAATTACGAAAGAGTCAAATGTTTGAAACTTATCTGCCCGTTGCGGCCCTTTTATTAGTTGCTTTCCTATTCGGAGGAATGCTGCTATTTTCAGCAGGATTTGCGGCATTCCTGTTTAAGCACTTGCCCTCCAGTGATGTCCGTATGCTGCTAAGAAAAGTATTTCCACCGTTTTACCTGTTTGTAATTTTCTCTTCAGGCTTGGCAATAGTCCTCTATTGGAGCTTTGATCAATTCAATGCGGCAATGATGGCTGGAGTTATGTTGACCACAGTGGCTGCAAGGCAAATATTGATGCCTGCAATCAATCAAGCTACCGATTCGGGCAATAAGAGACTTTTCATTTGGTTACACGGATTTTCCGTTATTCTGACTCTTGGACACATCATCACAGCAGCTGTGGTGTTGAGTCGTGCTGTAGTTTAGTAACTTCTGATTTCATTAAAGGTGCTGCCCCGATGAAATGGAAAATGTCCGATCGATCCATGTTTGCGGTCTTATTGCGATCGCCTTGGTGGGTGAGTTTTATAGTAGTTGCCGCCATTTCACTGGCTTCGTCCGCCCTTTTGCCTAATGAGTACAAGCTCATGGGTGCTTTGTGCAGTTTTCCGTTTGCAGTGATTGGCGTCATGGCCGCTTGGCGCCAACGTAGCCATCTCAGTCCCGCGCAAGCGGATGCTTTGCAAAGCGATTTGGCTAAGATGCATTGGCGCGAGTTTTCACCCCTGCTCAGCCAAGCATTTGTGCGCCAGGGCTACACCGTGACGGCGTTGACCAATGGCGCGGGCGACTTCATATTGATGCGGCAGGGTCAAACCACTCTGGTGTGCGCCAAACGATGGAAGGCGGCGGCCTGGGGTGTAGATAACTTACAAACTTTGCTGAGCGAGAGGGAGTCCCACAGTACCTCGCAACTAATGTGCGTGAGTTTGCAAGCTATGCCAACCAACTTGAAAAGTTTTGCCACCAAACATCGCGTGATATGGATGGCTAGGCAAAGCCTTTGGGCCTTGATAGCCCCCGAGCACCAAGCCAATGTACGATCTCGGAGAATGTGACAAAACAGTGTTAATTGATTACAGACCACAGACAACCAAGGCATCTGCCATTTAGTCATGCTTGTTTAAACGTCACGACATGATCTACCTCAGCGCGAATACCAATCCACTCGCCAAGTTTGTGGTCGTGGTGACTTGGCACATGAGCCATTACCAACTCGCCTGTTTTCAAGCGCAAGGTGTACAAAAATTCTGAGCCACGAAATGATTTTCGAATAATTTCTGCTTTTACGGGTGCGTCGTCGTCATGCACGATGTCATCGGCACGCAGCAATACATCACACTCACCTTCAGAAAAGCTCAAAGGCCGCAGGGAGTCTGCTACATCCATCAAGTCGCCCATTGCCGTGTGCGCCACAATTTGATTATTTTCTTTGCGCAAGGTTGCTGGGGTGAAGACTCCATGCCCAATGAATTCGGCCACAAAACGTGTGGCTGGTCGGTGATAAAGCGTGTAAGCATCGTCCCACTGGTGTAGCCGGCCTTCAGACATGACACCAATCACGTCGCCAATAGCAAAGGCTTCCATCTGGTCGTGCGTCACAAACAGCGCGGTGGTTTGTGCTTCCTTCAATATGCTGCGCACTTCTAAAGCCAAGCGCTCTCGTAATTCCACATCAAGGTTAGAGAATGGCTCATCTAATAACAACAGCTGCGGCTTTGGTGCCAAGGCGCGGGCCAAAGCTACGCGCTGCTGCTGACCTCCTGAAAGTTCATGCGGGTAACGCTGTGAGCTCGTGGACAATCCTACCAACGCCAAGACCTCTCGCACACGTGCTTCCCGCTGGGCAGGCGGCTGCTTATTCAAACCAAAACTCACGTTGTCGTGCACAGTCAAATGCGGAAAGAGAGCGAAGTCTTGAAAGACCATACCAATTTGGCGCGCCTCAGGCGCCACATGTTCGTTCGCACTACTCACCACCGATTGGGCTAAACGAATTTCACCGGCGCTCGCTTGCTCAAGGCCGGCAACGGCACGCAGCAGTGAAGTTTTGCCGCAGCCTGATGAGCCAATCAGCACACCCATTTGACCTGCATGCAATCCAAGGGTCACTCGGTCTACCGATGGGTTGGCACGCTTTGGATAACTTACGCAGAGTTGATCGACATCTAAAAACATAAGTGCATTGTAGATATGGATGTTTCAAGTATGGCTATTTACGGCTACCTACAATGCCGCATGCATTTGAGCCTCCGTTTGTTTTTACGCAGTGTGTTGGTAGTACTGACTTTGTTGTTGGCGCTGCCGGTGTTGACCGTGCTATTTTCTTGGTTGCAATGGAACGTAGTATCTAACAATATATTGATTGAAATGACCAAGACAGTTTTGCCTGACTATATTGGCACGTCACTGTTGCTATGCGTCTTGGTAAGCGTCGGCGTTGTCAGTATAGGTACTGTAACTGCTGTAGCTGTGACGCTGTTTAATTTTCCGATGCGCCGCAGTTTAGAGTGGGCTTTGCTTTTGCCTTTGGCCATGCCCGCTTATGTAGTAGCCTATGCTTATACCGACTATTTGCAATTCAGCGGCCCCCTGCAAACCACTATCCGTGAAGCGTTTAGCCTAGATGGCCGGGTGTTTCCGGAAGTACGCAATGTCTGGGGAGCAGCCTGTATTTTTTCACTCGCGCTCTATCCCTATGTATACATACTGGCGCGCACAGCGCTTTCTGATCGTGCCACGCAATTGATGGAAGCGGCTCGATTGCTAGGTGCACCACTGTCACGCCGCATACTTCGCGTGGCGTTGCCAATGGCACGTCCTGCGATTGCGGCGGGCACGGCCTTGGCCTTGATGGAAACGCTGGCTGACTTTGGAGTATCAAGCTACTTTGGCATTCAGACCTTCACGGCAGGCATTTACAAAGCTTGGTTGGTCATGGAAAACCGAATTGCTGCAGCGCAACTGGCCACCTTGCTGTTAGTCGTGATTTTGGTCTTGCTAGCGGCTGAGAAAAGAGCGCAATCGCGTTTGCGTTTTTACAGCGCACGCGTTGACCGTCTAAGCGGTGAAGCACAGCCCTTTCAGTTGAGAGGCTTGTCCGCCGCGTTTGTGTTGACCTTGTGTGTTCTGCCAGTGTTATGCGGTTTTGTGCTACCTGTGTTGTTCATGTTTCGCGCATTGCTGCAAGGCGACGGGTTTGTGAACTTACCTTGGGACCGCTTTACCCAATGGTCGCTGACCAGTTTGTCGCTGGGTGCTTTAGCGGCTTCGATGGCCGTGGGCGCTGCTCTATTGTTGGCGGCACAAGCCCGCTTACACCCCAATTGGCTTACACGCCAAGTGGTGGGCGTGGTCAGCCTTGGTTATGCCGTACCGGGCGCGGTGATTGTGGTGGGCTTGCTCTTGCCCGTCGGATGGGTACAAGACACGTGGCCGCGGACGGGTGTGGGCTTTTGGTTAACAGCCACGTTACTGGGTTTGTTATGGGCTTACTTAGTGCGCTTTGTGGCCGTGGCTTTTCAATCGGTGCAAAGTGGCTATGCGCGTGTGCCGGCCTCGCTAGACGACAGCGCGCGCATGCTAGGAACTTCTGGTTTTTCGCTGATATATCGCGTGCATTGGCCTTTGCTCAAAAAACCATTGGCTGCGGCCACATTGCTGGTGCTAATCGATGTCATGAAAGAGCTGCCCGCCACTTTAGTGCTACGCCCCTTCAACACCGACACCTTGGCCGTGATGGCCTACCAATTAGCGCGCGATGAGCGCTTGGGCGAAGCCGCTTTGCCCTCGCTTGCCTTGGTGATGGTGGGCTTGCTGCCCGTTATTTTGCTGAGCCGCACACTACGTCGCAACTGAGAATTAACAGAGCCGCCGTTGGGCAACAGCTGAGCCAAAGGGACAAATCCTCCATCTCGAAATGGTTCATTTGACTCGAGTCAAATGATAATGATTCCCATTTGTGTATACTGCATTCAAGCTTTTTCACTTGGAACTGGTTCATGCGCCGCACCCTCACCGTTTTGTCTTTGGCAATTTCTGCTGTCACCGCTGGCTTGTTCAGCACGTCGGTCTTGGCCGTTGAACAGGTCATCAACCTGTATTCAGCACGGCACTATCCGACTGACGAAGCGCTCTACAGCGACTTCACTAAAGTCTCAGGCATCAAAATTAACCGCGTCGATTCAGACGACGCTGGCATCATCGCTCGCTTGAAGGCCGAGGGCAGCGCATCGCCTGCCGACGTCATTTTGTTGGTCGATGCGGCCCGCTTATGGCGCGGCGAAGTGGACGGCCTTTTCTTACCCGTCAAATCAAAAACCCTAGAAGCAGCAATTCCCGCTCAACTGCGCTCGAAGCCAACTGACGAGGGAACTGCATGGTTTGGACTGTCCACCCGCGCTCGCGTGGTGGTATTTGACAAACTTAAGGTCAACAAAGCCGACGTAGACACCTACGAAGAATTGGCAGATCCTAAGAACAAAGGACAACTTTGCATCCGTTCTGGCTCGCACCCCTATAACCTGAGCTTGTTTGGCGCGATGACCGAACACCTTGGCGCTGAAAAGACCGAGACGTGGCTCAAAGGCTTGGTCGACAACATGACGCGCACGCCCAAGGGAGGTGACACCGACCAAATAAAGGCTGTGGCCAGCGGCGAGTGTGGCATTGCTGTGACCAACACCTACTACTTGGCGCGCCTGATGCGCTCCACCAGCCCCGCCGACAAAGCAATTATGGAACGCGTGGGCGTGGTTTTCCCCAACCAACAAAGCTGGGGCACACATGTAAACGTAGCTGGTGGTGCGATAGCGCGCCACTCCAAGAACCAAGTCAACGCGGTCAAGTTTTTGGAATACCTTGTCAGTTCCGAAGCACAAAACCACTTTGCAAATGGCAACAACGAGTGGCCCGTGGTCAAAGGCTTGAAGTTGGACAACCCCGCCCTAAATGCCATGACCGGCGGTAACTTCAAAAGCGAGTTGGTGCCCATCAGCGCCGTGGGCATGAACCAAGTCAAGGTACAACAAATGTTGGACCGCGTGGGTTTTAAGTAAAAGCAACACACACAACAGACGCTCAAAGCGTCTTTTGGCGTTACTGGGAATCATGGGTAGCGAGAAAGAATTACCTTGTTGGGCACTGGAAGTCCAACTCCGTCAATTACACGTTTTGGTCCAGGCGTCTTGATACAAGCGGGTGGAAAGCATTTGTTAATTGACAGTGGTCGCGGAACAACTCCGCGTATTTGGCAATTGGGCATTAAGTTAGGCAAATAAGGTTGCAAATTTGTCATTTTTAAATTATCTTCGACAAATCCCAATCATCATGGAGATCAACATGCTAGTTAGACTTCTTTATGTAAGCAGGGAAATAAATAACGAAATTGCCAACTTAGCTGAGACAAGCTTAGATCGTTTTAGAGAGAGCAATACACAAAACGATATTACTGGCGTCTTATGTGAAGGCGAAGGCCTATTTCTCCAAGTACTCGAAGGTGAGCGAAGTAATGTTAATAAACTTTACGCAAGTATCCTCCGTGAGTTCACTCAATACTTCAACTAATACTAATCAAGAATTGCTCCAGAGGCACGAATAACAGGTATCCAACGCTTGACCTCAGACGCAACATATTCAGTAAATTCATCAGGGCCGCGCAAGATGATGGAACCTCCGATTTGGTTGAATTTATCTTTCATTTCAGGACGGTTCATCACGTCTTGAATAGCCTGCGCAAGACGAACCACCGTATCACGCGACATTCCCGGAGGACCAACTAAGCCTTGCCATCCTGATGTCTCAAGCGAAGGATAGCCGGTCTGCCTGGCGAAAGCCACGTTTGGCAACATAGGGTTACGTTGAGGGTCGGTAACATAAATTGCTTTTAAACGTCCGCTATTTATATGCGGCATCAATACAGAGGAAACATCAACTAAGAGGTGTGTCTGACCACCAATTAAATCTTGTACTGCAGGAGCTGAACCTTTGTAGGGCACGTGAACCATCTTTAATCCAGCAGACTGATTAAGTAACTCACCATTCAAATGGGTAATCGAGCCGCTTCCACCAGATGCAAAGTTTGCCTTATCTGAATTTGCTTTAGCCCAAGTGATGAATTCATTCAAGTTATTGGCTGGATGATTGACTGACACAGCGGCAATAAAGCCAGAGCCAGAAGTTTGGCTTATCCACGTGAAATCACGACTCGCATCGAAAGGGCGTTTTGTCATCATATTGGGCGCCAAAACAAAGGGGCCTATGTTTGCCAACAAGATTGTGTAACCATCTGGCGGGCTTCGCATCAATTCAGAGGCGGCCAACACACCGCCAGCGCCCGGCTTATATTCAATGATCACTTGCTGTCCGAGATTTTCTTGTAGCGGAGTTTGTAGCAAACGCGCGACCATATCAATACCCCCACCTGGCGGAAATCCCACGATGAGTTTGATCGGTTTATTAGGCCAATTTTTTGTCTGTGATGGTGTCTGAGCTGTTACAAAACCCAATCCAAAA
>JBAXNJ010000070.1:0-7296 GCA_037133815.1 Betaproteobacteria bacterium | reverse complement strand
TAACTAGTCTGCGCATTCGATATCGACAACGCCAACCCATGCGCACCATCCAGGAAACCAGCACGTAACACATAGGTTCTAAAAAATGCCCATGCACCGTGTAGAACGCCTTTGCCTATCGAACCTCGCTCACCGCGACTAAATGCTTGTTGTGCTCCGGCATTTGAGTAAGCCTCTACCTTTGCCAAAACTTGCGAAAAGTCTAGATAGCTGTAGTGCAACAAATGGTTTTTGAGTTGGCCGATGGCATCGGTAGTGATCACGCGCTCGTGCACTAAGTCATCTGAAAACTTCGCATTGCCATTACGAAACAACCGCAAAACGTAGTCAGGGCGCCAACCACAATGTTGGATGAATTTTCCACAGTACCAAGACTTACGGGGTATTTCGTAGGCGCTGTAATGCTTGTCGACTAAGCCTGAATGGTTGCCATCTCGTTGTACGCGTCCAATCACTAGATTAATTTCAGCGGCTAACTCTGGAGTGACACGTTCGTCCGCATCGATGGACAAAACCCAAGGTTGCGTGGCAAGTGCTAGGGCACGGTTTTTTTGTGGCCCAAACCCTGGCCAGTCATCCGGTTGCGCAACTTTGGCGCCATACCTTTGGGCTATAGAAACGGTTGCATCGCTGCTTTGTGTGTCGACCACAATAATTTCATCGACCAAGCCTTTCAAAGAGGCCAAGCAGTCTTCTAAGTTATGCGCTTCGTTGCGCGTGATCAAAATTGCGGAGAGCATCCTTGAGTTTAAGCGTAATGCTACTTGTGCGGAGTGATGGTTGGTATTCGGCTTGCAAACTTTTCAGCCTCAACATCACGGCCCAATAGCCGCAAACTTTCAGCGGCTCGTTCTACTGTCCGCGCCTCAGGTGAGTAATGCAGCACGCGCATCGCCAAGTCATACGTTTCTTGTGCGTTTTCTTGCGTGATGCTTTGGGTCATCAATCGTGCAAAGTCAACCTGGTTTTTAAATAGCCATGATTGACTAGCGGCTTGCATGGGATTGTCACGGTAGGTTACATCGCGCATTTCTGGCTGCCTATAGATTTGCGCTACGCGGTTGTAATCCCATGCTGCATATAAGCAGGCTAAAAATAAAGCGCTACACATGATCATGGGAAGCAATTGCTGGCGAGTGCTGCTTGCAGGCGTAGCTTTATCAATTCTTTCTGTTGCAGCTCCCGCCCATAAACCCAATGCCAAGCCCAAGGTGATTTGAAACGGCCCATACCAAAGCGGATACTCCAGCATGCTGTGTATGCCCAGTACCAGCATCATGCCAAACGCTATTTGGCGTGCATTATTTATCGTAAGCAGCCTGGACTTTTTATATAACCAATGCACTGTAAATACACAGCACGCAAGCGCAAATGGAAGACCAAACTCTAAAGCCAGATGCAACGGGAAATTGTGCGCGTTATCTAGTAAATCGCAAAAGCGCTCACTTTGGTAATCGGTACTGTAGTGGGCAAAGTCTGTTTCGCCTAACCCCCAACCTTGCCAAGGGTGTTGCGCGAGCATTTGCAAAACATTGCTCCACAACACACGTCTCCCACCACAAGCCGCATAGTCTTGCGCTTGCCCTGCAACCCTTAACAACAAACTTGCGCCCATCACACCATTAAGTTGTAGCGCAATCCAAGGGAGAACCAGTGACCATAGGATGACCAACAGTGGCGCCCCAATTGCAAGCCGCAACAAAACTGTATGGACTTGTTTGCTGTCTTTCCAAACCCATACAACTACAAATACTGCCAACACCAACCATTGCACGGCACCTGTACGTGACACTGAACACGCTAAACCTGCTGCCAGTAAGGCGAGGGCGCACCACATCATTGATGCATATCGCTTGGAAATGCTCTGCATGGTTGCCGCCAAACCAAATAGCGCGACTAAGCCGATGCTAGTGAGTGAGGCGAACTGATTACGTTGCCGCAAATTGGCAAATGCGTCGCCTGAGCGTGGTTGGTTGACCCACGGTACTAATTCGCGCGCCAAGTCTAGGTATTGCAAGACTGCCAATGCACTACTGACCATCGCGGCAATTAAGCACGCCATCAATACCCAATGCAGCAAACCGTTAACAGAGTTAGCAGCACGTTTACCAATTTGCATGGCTATCCATATGCATGTAATAGATGCCAAAACACCACCAGTCAATGCGCGGTCAATGACCTCAGGAACTGAGAGTGCCGACACCAAAAACCAAACCAGTAAAAGTAGGCCCCATTTATTTTGAAATTTGGTTTGCAGTAATCGAGAAAAAATACCAATTGGCTGAGAGATTTGCCCTGATGCGCTTGCTGTTGTTTGCGCAGACGCTTCATCCACCACCACCAACAAAGCACATGCCACCAGCATCCAACTCAATAGCAACGGAATAACTGAAGTCGACGGCGCACTGGTAAAAGGATTTAGCCACGGCAGCATTAAGCAAGCGACAAGAAGCAAACGATTTACAAGCAACGATGGGCTTTTGAAAATCTGCATACCTAGATTTTCATTCACAACACGGCTTCAATAACCCTACTTGCATTCACTCGGCGCATATTTCCGATCCAGTGCGTCCGACGGCGCCGCTACACCCGCAAATGTTGAAGCGCCTTTGGTCAAACACTTCCATTGCACATTGCCATTGACGATAGGGCTGGCTGCATCTGGTGCAGGCAACGCTACTGGACTTGTTACTGCGCCGGTGAAAGGCACCAGCAGTAATTTGCCGCCACCAGCAGCTGGCGTTGTTGTGATGGTGATCGCGCCCGTCGCAGGCGCAATGTCAATCAAACTGATGTTGTTGGTAGCGCCGCTCCATGCGAAGTCGCCCTTGTAGTTGTTTGCTGTAGTGGCAACGTTGCCATTACTCACCACATCCATCACTGTTGTTTTGGCGGTGGTTGCCAGTGCCAGCCCCTCGCTGACACGCGCGCGAACAACGTAGTCCTGGTAGGCAGGCAATGCGACAGATGCCAATATGCCAATGATGGCGATGACGATCATGATCTCAATCAAGGTGAAGCCCTTTTGGATAGTTGCTTTCATTTTTCTCTTTCGGATAAGTGTTTGTGGGCAGCTTGACTAAAGCCAAGCCAACTAATACTTCATTCTAAAAATTATCTCTACCTAGTTGTGAAAGTAATACGCACAAAAAAACGAGCGGGTAATTAAGCCGCTCGTTGGAATGTTTGGTATGTGAAAACTATGCTGCTGGGTCTTCTTGCGTTTGGGCTTTTGCATTCATCTGACGACCCCACAAAATCACGATGCCTGCTCCAGCTGCAGAGCAAGCGTAGTGAAACCATGTGTTGTCGGCGACAAATTCTTTGAGCAACACATCGCTAGCAATCGTCTCGCCGCCGACCCAGCCAATAAGCGCTGCGCCGAAAGTGATGATGGATGGATAACGTTCCATCAACTTGATCATCATGGAACTGCCAAAGACGACCAATGGGATGCTAATCGCCAAACCAATGATCAATAAAAGTTGGTCGCCCTTGGCTGCCGCAGCAACGCCGATGACGTTGTCGAGGCTCATGACCACGTCAGCGATCAAAATCGTGCGCACAGCAGATGTGAGGTTGGCTTGCTCTTTGGCGTCTGAGTCGCTTTCCTCCTCATTGGCGAGCAATTGAGCACCGATCCACAGCAAAAGCAGGCCGCCAATAACCTGCAATCCTTGCAAGGCCATCAACCACGCAGCAATGATGGTCAAACCAATACGCAACACTACAGCAGCGCCCGAGCCAAAAAGAATGGCTTTGCGTTGCTGTTCAGGTGGCAAGCCACGTGCAGCCAATGCGATCACCACAGCGTTATCGCCCGAGAGCAGGATGTTGATCCAAATGATTTTCAACAAACCTACCCAAAACTCGGGGTTCTCAAAGCTTTGAAAGAATTCCATATGCTCTCTTGTAGTAATTTTTCTAAAGACTTAAAAGTGTAACTAGCCCGGCCAAGCTCGCAAATTAGTAATAACCAATAGTTAAAAGGGTTAAGTTACTTCAATTGCGCTTTGAGTAACTTGCCTAATTCCGAAGGATTACGCGTGACGATAAAGCCACACGCCTCCATGATGGCAAGCTTGGCATCAGCTGTATCGGCACCGCCAGAAATCAAAGCACCCGCATGGCCCATGCGTTTGCCGGGAGGCGCGGTAACACCAGCGATGAAGCCAACGATTGGTTTCTTCATATTGGCTTTGCACCACTGCGCGGCATCTGCTTCGTCCGGTCCACCGATTTCGCCAATCATGATGACGGCGTCGGTGTCGGGATCATCATTAAACGCTTGCATCACATCGATGTGCTTCAAACCATTGATAGGGTCGCCGCCAATACCCACTGCGCTCGACTGGCCCAAACCTACTTCGGTCAACATAGCAACCGCTTCGTAGGTCAAAGTTCCAGAACGCGATACAACGCCAATGCGTCCTTTGCGATGGATGTGTCCGGGCATGATGCCGATTTTGATTTCGTCTGGCGTGATGAGGCCTGGGCAGTTAGGGCCTAAGAGCAAAGTTTTTTTGCCGCCTTTGGCTTCTTTGGCTTTCATTTTGTTGCGCACTTCCAGCATGTCTTTGACTGGAATGCCTTCAGTAATACAAATAGCCAAATCGAGGTCGGCTTCAACTGCTTCCCAAATAGCAGCTGCGGCGCCCGCGGGTGGAACATAGATCACAGACACCGTAGCGCCTGTGCTGTGAGCTGCTTCTTTGACCGACGCAAAAATTGGCACATCAAAAATCTTCTCGCCAGCCTTCTTGGGGTTAACGCCTGCGACAAAACAGTTTTTGCCGTTTGCGTATTCGATACATTTTTCAGTGTGGAATTGACCTGTCTTGCCAGTGATGCCTTGGGTAATGACCTTGGTGTTTTTATTGATATAGATGGACATGTTTATTTCCTAATCACTTCACTGCAGCAACAATTTTTGTTGCGGCTTCGGCCATGGTGTCGGCAGAGATGATGGGTAAGCCCGATTCGGCCAGCATTTTTTTGCCCAACTCGTCGTTGGTGCCTTTCATGCGCACGACCAGTGGCACTGACAAATTCACCGCTTTGCATGCAGTGATCACGCCATTAGCGATGGTGTCGCATTTCATGATGCCGCCAAAGATGTTGACCAGAATCCCCTTGACATGCGGGTTCTTCAACATGATCTTGAAAGCTTCGGTCACTTTTTCTGCAGTCGCGCCGCCGCCGACGTCCAAGAAGTTGGCAGGCTCGCCGCCAAACAACTTGATGGTGTCCATCGTTGCCATCGCCAAACCAGCGCCGTTGACCAAGCAACCGATGTTGCCGTCGAGGGAAATGTAGGCAAGGTCAAACTTAGAAGCCTCGACTTCCGCAGGATCTTCTTCGTCCAAGTCGCGGTAGGCCACGATTTCTGGATGACGGAACAAAGCATTGGCGTCAAAGTTGAACTTGGCGTCTAAAGCCAATACATTGCCTTTGCTGTCGCGGTTCAACGGGTTGATCTCGACGAGGGACGCATCGGTTTCCATGTAGCACTGGTAGAGCTTTTTGAAGATGTCCACGGCTTGGGCCGTGGAGTCTGCAGGCATTCCAATGGCATCTGAAATCTTCTTGGCCTGCGCGTCGCCCAAACCGGTCAACGGGTCGATGAACTCAGTGATGATTTTTTCTGGCGTGCTGATCGCCACTTCTTCAATGTCCATGCCGCCTTCACTAGAGGCGATAAAGGCAATCTTTTGGCTGGCACGGTCGGTCACGACCGACACGTAATATTCTTTGTTGATGTCGGCGCCGTCTTCTATATAGAGGCGACGCACTTTTTGGCCTTCGGGGCCGGTTTGGTGGGTTTTGAGCTGCATGCCCAAAATCTCGTCCGCCAAACGTTTGACGTCGTCAATGGTTTTAGCCACTTTCACGCCACCACCCTTGCCGCGACCACCTGCGTGGATTTGGGCCTTCACCACCCAGACCGGGCCGCCCAATTTTTGAGCGGCTTCCACCGCTTCTTGAACCGTAAACGCTGGAATGCCGCGGGGAACGGGCACACCAAATTGACGCAAGATTTCCTTGCCTTGGTACTCGTGAATCTTCATGAGATCTCTCTTGGAATCGTTGGATGGACGGGGCTTGTATCGGCCCTCAATCGGGCAAACAGTGACTGTTTAATGAAGCGCCAGAACTGTATCATGCTGGTTTACCCCAAACTTTTGGCCGGCTTGCGGCCCAAAAGTCTGGTTTTGACAAGCTTTTAGCCCCATTTTCGGGTTTTGACCACATGCCCAAAGTCTTTATCGATGGCGAAGCCGGCACCACCGGACTGCAAATACGCGAGCGTTTGGCCCAAATGCCAAGCATCGAAATCGTCAGCATAGCCCCGTCCCTTCGCAAAGACCCCCAAGCCAAACGCGCGCTAATGGGCGAAGTAGACCTGGTCATCCTCTGTCTACATGACGACGCGGCCCAAGAGTCGGTCGCCATGGTCGATACCCTGAGCGGCAAACAGCCCAAAATCATCGACGCCTCCACAGCGCATCGCGTCGCACAAGGTTGGGTTTACGGATTCCCCGAGTTGTCGAGCACCCAAGCCCAAGCCATCAAATCCGCCCAACGCGTCGCCAACCCCGGTTGTTACGCCACCGGCGCGATTGCTTTGTTGCGCCCCTTGGTTGATGCTGGTCTGATCCCCAAAGACTTTCCCTTGGCCCTCCCATCGGTCAGCGGTTATTCGGGCGGTGGCAGAGCCATGATCGAAGATTACGAGGCTGGCAAGGCACCATTGTTTGAAGCTTATGCACTGCAACTAGAGCACAAACATTTGCCTGAAATCGTGGCCTACACAGGATTGACACGTCGGCCTATCTTTGTGCCGTCAGTCGGTAACTTTAAGCAAGGTATGTTGGTGCATGTTCCGTTGCACTTGGATGCTTTGCCTGGAAAACCTAAAGCCGCAGATTTACACGATGCATTGCTCAAGCACTATGCGAAGAGCCCTCAAGGTTTTGTAAAGGTCTTGCCTGCAACAGATAACGGTAAGTTGGATGCAACTGCTTTGAATGACACCAATGATTTAGAGATTCGTGTCTTTGGTAACGAGACTCACCGGCATGTAGTTTTAATTGCGCGGCTCGATAACTTGGGCAAGGGCGCTAGTGGCGCGGCCGTGCAGAATTTGCGGTTGATGTTGGGAGTTTAGGTTTTGCCTAGGCTTAGTTTGGTTAACTGCGCTCGCTGCGCCAAGGCGATCACTTGGGGCATGCTGCGACTCCGCACTGCGTGCTTTATGTCGTTCGCAGCATGCCCCAAGCGCTCACCTTGGCGCGG
>JBAXNJ010000069.1:0-7436 GCA_037133815.1 Betaproteobacteria bacterium | reverse complement strand
TGGGTTACCAGCCTACACTGGCCGAAGAAATGGGCCGTTTGCAAGAGCGTATTACGTCCACCAAAGTGGGCTCCATCACCTCTATCCAAGCGGTGTATGTGCCAGCCGATGACTTGACCGACCCATCACCTGCAACCACTTTCGCCCACTTGGATTCGACCGTGGTGTTGAGCCGTGACATTGCTGCTTTGGGTATCTACCCAGCGGTGGATCCACTTGACTCCACCAGCCGCCAGTTGGACCCACTCGTCGTTGGCGAAGAACACTACGCGACAGCCCGCGCTGTACAAGGCACTTTGCAGCGCTACAAAGAATTGCGCGACATCATTGCGATTTTGGGCATGGACGAATTGGCACCTGAAGACAAACTTGCTGTGGCCCGTGCCCGCAAGATCCAACGTTTCTTGTCACAGCCTTTCCACGTCGCTGAGGTGTTTACTGGTTCACCCGGCAAATACGTCACCTTGGCTGAAACCATCCGTGGTTTCAAAATGATCGCCAGCGGTGAGTGCGACCACTTGCCAGAGCAAGCCTTCTACATGGTCGGAACCATCGACGAAGCCTTCGAAAAAGCCAAGAAGATCTGAGCCCATTATGCGCACCATTCACGTCGATGTTGTCAGCGCAGAAGAGTCCATCTTCTCGGGTGAGGCTACTTTTGTGGCCTTACCTGGTGAGTCGGGCGAGCTTGGCATCTATCCCCGCCACACTCCGTTGATCACCCGTATTCGTCCAGGATCTGTGCGCATTCATACGGCTGACGGCGGCGAAGAATTTGTGTTTGTCGCCGGTGGTATTTTGGAAGTCCAACCCGACTGCGTCACCGTGATGTCTGACACCGCAGTGCGTGGTAAAGATTTGGACGAAGAAAAAGCCAACGTTGCCAAACAAGCGGCTGAAGAAGCTATCAAAAACGCCAAAAGCGATGTGGACTTAGCCCGTGCCCGTTCTGAGCTCACTATTTTGGCCGCTGAACTCTCTGCTTTGCGTCGCTACCGCGCTAAGAAATAAAACTCTAGCAATTCATTCGATCAGCACGCATACGCTAGCATTACTTTTTAACAAAGCCCCATTCGAAAGACTGGGGCTTTGTTTTTGGCCAAAGGAATCAGGAGACAATTACGCCATGCCTAAAGCCAAACTACAAGCCGCAACTGTTGGAGGTTCTGCCCACGATGTAGAAGCCCAGTTTTACGAGGCACTTCAAACCGGCGATTTAGAAAAACTCATGGCATGCTGGGCCGACGAAGACGATATTGTGTGCGTGCATCCTGGTGGACCTAGGTTAGTCGGTAATGCGCAGATACGTGCTGCATTTGAAACCATGTTTACCAACGGCACGATATCCGCAACGCCAGAGCGCGTGTGCAAAGTGGACTCTTTAACCAGCGCAATGCACAACGTGATTGAGCGTATCTCCATTCAAACGCCGGAGGGAATGCAATATGCATTGGTGGTGGCGACCAATGTTTACCAACGCACTCCGCAAGGTTGGCGCATGGTGGCGCACCATGCAAGTCCTGGTACATCGGCCGCACATGCAGAGGCGCAAGAGACACCTCAGGTTTTGCATTGACGTGGAATTACCGCGCCCCTTGGTGGTTGCCAGGGGGGAACCTGCAAACTATCTATGCAGCAAAAGGCTTGCGCAGTCTTGGCGACAAGCCACCAGTTTGGCAAAGACAGCGATGGGAAACTCCTGACAACGACTTTGTTGATGTAGATTGGCTTTCGCCCTCAGCAACTCGATCAACTTCAGAACTCGCGAAAACAAAATCCCATCAAACAATCAAGGACACCCCATTGTTGGTGTTCTTCCACGGATTAGAGGGCTCGTCTGCCAGCCATTACGCCATAGCCTTTGCGCATGAAGCGCAACGCATCGGGTGGCATATGGCCGTGCCTCATTTCAGAGGTTGTAGTGGTGAAATGAACCGTGCCCCGCGCGCTTACCATTCAGGCGATTACCAAGAGATTGATTGGATACTCAATCGCTTTCAAAGCATGCACCGTGGGCCCGTCTTTGCAGTGGGTATATCGTTGGGTGGTAATGCCCTGATGAAATGGGCGGGAGAAGTAAAGGCAGAAGCAAATAAAACTGTTAATGCAATTGCCAGTGTTTGCGCTCCGTTAGATTTGACAGCCAGTGGTCATGCGATTGACAGTGGCTTTAACCGTATCGCCTACGCAAAAATGTTTTTAGAGAGCATGAAGCCAAGGGCGTTTGCCAAGCTAGCGCAGTATCCAAATTTATTCGACGCGAAGGCTATGCAATCTGTCACTACCCTGTTTGACTTTGACAATATCTTCACCGCACCGTTGCATGGTTTTAAAGACGTAACCGACTACTGGTTGCGCGCATCCGCCAAGCCGGGACTCGCTGATATCGAATTACCCGCATGGGTCATCAATCCACAAAACGACCCTTTCGTGCCGGCTAGTAGTTTGCCCACAGAGGATGAAGTAGGACGGTACGTAGAGTTATACCAACCCCAAGACGGCGGCCATGTTGGCTTTACCAGCGGCGCATTTCCTGGAACCTTGCATGCCTTACCGCAAGCGGTATTGCGATGGCTAGGTAGCAAAATATAAGCAATTACTTTTTCGAACACCATGGATGACATCGTCAAACAAGCCCTTGCCAAATGGCCTAATGTGCCTGACTGTTACGGTTGGCTTGGACTAGACGCGCGCGGTGATTGGTATATGCGTGACGATGTTGTGCAGGCGGCGGGAGACTTTGCAACAAGCAAGGGCTCAAAACTTCTGCATGAAAAGCTGATTGAATTTATTGGGCGCAATTACGATGCAGATGCGCAGGGGCGCTGGTTTTTTCAGAACGGCCCGCAGCGTGTGTATGTTGAGTTAGAAGTCACACCTTGGGTTTGGCGCATGCAGCCCGATGGCTCTTTACTTAGCCATACCCATCGACAAGTGCTTTACCAAAGTAGTTGGCTAGACGATGCGGGTTGGTTGTATCTGGAAACTGATCTAGGCTTTGGGCTCATGCACAGCATGGACATGCTACAAGCAGTTCAAAAAATTGAGTCCGAAGAATGGTTGCCACAAAACATATCCAAGATGGATTTACAAAAAAGTTTTGGGTATTGTTTGAGCCCCTGCAAACACCAAACTACCCAAAACTAATGCCGATAAAAAAGCCGCCTCATGAGCTGAACAGGCGGCTTTTGTTTGAGAAGCTAGATGGCTAGATTATTTGGCTTCTGGATTTTTTGGCTCAGCTAACTTACCACCGCTGCCGTTTGCCAAATAGACAACAGCGCGACCAATTTCAAAGTCACTGTATTCACCACCCGCTTGCGCCGCCATGCTGCCTTTGCCTTTGAGCGCTGAGGTTAACAAGGTTGCGTAGCCTTTGCCTACACGAGGCGCCCAAGCGGCAGTGTCGCCAAATTTAGGTGAGCCTAAAGTGCCGGCTACATGGCAACCACCACATTGGCCTTTGTACACTTCTTCACCTGAGCGAGGCTCAGCGTTGGCAGATTTGATCTCCACTGAGCCCACTTTTTGAATACGCTCTGCGACTGATTCGGATACGTTAGAACTACCAGCTTGTGGCTTGTTATCTGAGGTGACGTAGTACACCAAGCCAATGATGACGAAAACAGGAAGAATGAACGAATAAGCGACGACCAGCAAAAGCTGTTTGGGGGTTTTAATGGGGCCCGTATGGGCTTCTTCGGGGTGGTTGTCGCTCATGATGAGGGGAATCCTTAAGGGGTACGCAAAAACATCCCAAATTATAGCCAGCCCCCTACAATGACAAGTTACGCCACGATGCGGCTGTAGCTCAGTGGATAGAGTATTGGCCTCCGAAGCCAAGGGTCGTGGGTTCGATCCCCGCCAGCCGCACCAAGTTAATCCTTTTGCACTCAACATTGGAGCCTTTTACTCAGCGTTAGTGAGAAAAGCCCCGCAGGTAGCTGGTTTTATTGATAATCGACTGCTTTCAAAATCATAAATTTACCGACTATGAAAAAACCACTATCAGCCATCACATTTATAGCTTCTGCTGTTTTTGCTAGTTCTTTGGCTTTTGCGCAAGCAACACCCAGCGCGCAGCAGATGATCGAGCAACTCAAGGTTCAGCCTGTTCCTGAGGCGCCAAGACGCACCCGTAGTTTGCGCAACCTCTCGGTAGAGGCGGTTGACCAAGCGGCGGATACAACACCAAGTGCGCCTGCCACACCCGTTGTCAAGCCGTCTTTGTCATTGCAAATCCAGTTTGAATTCAATTCTGCGCAGATCAGCCCAGTGAGCCAGCAAGCCTTGTTGAACTTATCGACGGCACTCAAAGCAGCAGAACTCAGTACATCCAAATTTGAAGTGGAAGGCCATACCGACGCCAAAGGCAATGACGCATACAACCTCAAACTGAGCCAGCAACGCGCTGAAGCGGTGCAGCAGTTCCTGGTGCATCAAGGGGTTGCTATCAATCGACTGATGGCCTCGGGTAAAGGTTCGACACACCTGGCTAATGCAGGTAACCCGTTAGCCGCTGAAAACCGTCGGGTTCGCATTGTCAACCTCGACTGAGGCTAAAACGCCTTGGTGGCAAAGCCTTGAGCGTCAGTTACTCACTTATCTGTCGCGTTGGTCCGATAAGTGGGTGCATATTGGTTTGGTACTCGTTTTTTCCGCCTGGATTGTTGTCGACGTTTTATTAGTAGGCGTAACGGGCGGGTTGGCCCAAACTACTTATGACAACATGGTGCGTGGCCGTGTTATTACTGCCCCTGCCGATCCGCGCATAGTAATCATTGATATCGATGAATCTGCATTGGCCCGCATGGCTACAGAATTTGGCCGCTGGCCTTGGCCACGTGATACCTTGGCATCGGTGTTGGACTATGTGGAAGAGCAACAACCTGCTGCCATAGTCTGGGACATTATTTTTTCAGATGTGGACCGTTTGAACCCAGGCGGTGACGCCGCATTCGATGCATCAGCCAAGCGCAGTGCGCACAGCCATTGCGGACTGGTCCGTCTACCTACAAAGAATGACGACAAAAGCGAATTGACGCAAAAAAACTTACCCAGTTTGTGGGTGCAAACAGCGTCGCAACAAACAAAAGAATTTTCAACCGTAGCGCTTATTCCGCCCGTATTGCCCGGCGTTGCAGTCAAGCCACTTGGTTATAACAATGGCTATGTCGATCGCGACGGCATTTTGCGCCGCTATCGCTACTTTGAGCGACTCGATGACGGAGGCATGATTCAATCATTGCCCATGAGCGTGGTGCAACAAGTCGATCCACAAGCCCACGCATTTTGGTTAGAGCGCTTTCTCAATAAACCACAAAAAATTGCTTCGGATAACGCAACGCAAGACGATGTGCTCATCAACTGGCGCAAGAAAGCCAATAGCTATCCGCGTGTCAATTTTGCTGACGTATTTGCCTTGGCTGATGGCGCCAAACCCAAAGAAGAGGTGCCTTCATTCGCCGGCAAGATTGTGATCATTGGATCCACTGCGCCAAGCTTGCACGATATCCACCCGACGCCACTGTCTTCGACACAGGCGGGCGTGGAGTCTTTGGCAACGGGTATTGATAACGCTTTGAATCAACGTGTCATGCGTGAAATGCCGAAATGGCTTGGGGCTCTGATTGCGATGGTGATGTGCGTTGGCTTGGCCTTTTGGAGTTACCACAAAAGTGTGTCTTCCTTGGCCGCTGGTATGTTGGGCATGCCTTCCGTCATGCTCGGTTTTAGCTTCCTGAGTCTCAATACGGACCATGTGTTTTTAGATTTGAATTTGTCTGCTGGACTAGGTTTACTATTTGTTGTCTTGCTAAAGGTGTGGTCCCTCATTCAAAAACGCCATTGGTTTGGAGATGTTGCACCGAATTGCCAACAAACAAGCGTGTGGGCTTGGCGGGTAAATGAACCATGGACAGACCAACAACTACAAGATATGGTTCGCGCTCTTCGCGAACATGCGTTCAATTGCCGTATTTTGTTGTTAGACATTACACCCGCACAAAGTAAATTGGTTCGATGGAAACCGTTTGCAAATTATTTAGCCTTGGCGGGTCCTAAAGTAGAGTTAGAAGCCGCGAGACAAGAATTAGAAAAAATCGCCGTTAGCTTTCAAGCACAAATAGGCAATATCTTGACAGTAGAAGGCCCATCAGAAAAACCCTCCCTACAAATTTCCCAGCTGGCATTGCAAGCTTGGACGCAAGTATCTGATGGTGACGCACACCAAAAAACTTTAGAAAATAGAAAGTAAGCCTTATGCAAAGTTCAGTTGAGAGTTCAGTCCAGCGTTCTATACGCCGCGTCTTGTTAAGTCTTGCACTTGTAGCGCCAACCGCATTTGCGCAAAATGCCAGTGTGATGCGCCCAACAGAAATACGCGCAGAAAAGTTGGCTTCCTCTGCTGTCCTTGTGCAAGTGAATCAAGGCGCGACAGTGCGTGTCACTTCGGTAGAAGGCGGTTGGGTATTGGTTGAGGCGAACTCTGACAAGGGTCGGGTGTCGGGTTGGGTGCGCGCTAGTGCGCTCAATATGCAAGCCGGCGCATCAGTAGTTGCAGGCTTGTCTAGTGGACGTGAGGCTGCTGGAAACACTGCGGTAACACTGGGCGTCAGAAATGTTCCGCCGTTGGTGCCGCGTATCAATCGCCACGCGCTCATTATTGGCGTTGGTATATATGAAGACCCGCTAGTACCTCCGCTTCCAGGTACCAAGTTGGACAAAGTGTCTGCCACCCAAATTGCACAAGCCATGCAGGTTCCGGACGGCAATATTCAATATCTTCACGATAGCCAAGCAACGGTTTCCAATATTCGTACAGCGCTCAATAACTTGAACGACAGAGTGCAAGATGGCGACCGCGTATTTATCCACTACTCTGGCCATGGCACACGTTACAAAGATCCGCAAGCCGGTGGTTGTGTGGAGGCGCTACTTCCTTATGACGGTATGAGCAAAGGGATGATCAGCAACACCGAGATGGCCAGCTTGTTAGCGCAAATCACCCAAAAAACCGACAAGCTATTCGTCATGTACGACGCCTGTCATTCTGGTGGGCTCGTGGCTGCAGCAGCCACCGCCAGAACGCGGGGCATTGCCAATAGCAATGACGAGGGCGCACTTCGACCCAAATTTGCAGCCCTGTCGGAGGAATGTAGCAAGCCGGTGAATATCAAAACCCGCAGTTTGGTCAATGAGCAAATTAACCGTGGTGCCTTGTCCCAAGACATAGTGCATATTTCTGCTGCGAGAGACAACGAAATAAGTTTTGACGATGAACAAAAAGGCGGATTGGCAACACAGTATTTCCGCGATTGCATGTTGCGTGAAGCGAAAGACTTAGACGGCTCAGGCGCCATCAGCATTGAAGAGATCAAGCAATGCGCGCAAGAAAAAGTCAATCGACGCATGCAAAACGACAACAACTTCAAAGC
>JBAXNJ010000068.1:0-7458 GCA_037133815.1 Betaproteobacteria bacterium | reverse complement strand
CCTTTCAGTGGCGTGGTCGGGATTCGCAATATCAACGTGGGTGACTTTGTGAAAGACGGGGCCGACTTGATTAACCTTGAAGACATCGGCATGTTGTATGTCGATTACCGCTTGCCCGAGCGTTACCAAGCCAAACTTGCGCCTGGACAAGTCGTAGAACTCAAAATCGATGCACTGCCTGGGCGGTTGTTCAAAGCGACAGTTGAAGCGCTTGATCCTTTCATAGAACCCAATGGCCGCTCTATAGGTATGCGCGCTGTCTTGGCCAATGGCCCTGGCGAGCCCATAGCCCCTCCTGGTGGTAAAAAGCCAGATGGAAGTCCTGCTGGCGGTCCTGGCAAGCCTGGAGCAGCACCTACCACCCCTGCAGGCGTAGCTCCAGCCCAAACCGCTACAAAACCTCCTCAAGTTGCCAACCCAGCAAAAGTAGCGGATGGCAAATCCAACAAGCCTGGAAGTAATGCTAGCGCTGGCAACGGCCCCGTGAGCGGATCATTCAATTTGCCCACTCCACAAAGCATGGGGTGTCCTCCCAATCTTTTTGACCGAGCGCGTGTTGCTCCATCAGGTTCGAACGCTTCAGGCCCCTTGCGTCCAGGCATGTTTGCGCGGGTTTCTGCTGTTTTTGCGGTCAAGCCTGATGCGCTGGTCGTTCCTGAAGAAGCCATCGTCCCTCAAGGTGGCAAACAGTTCGTCATCAGAGCCATTCCGCCTTCGGAGATGCCTGCACAGCCTGCTAGCGCCACCGCCAGCGCTCCAGAAATTCCTCCTGGCACCTTGTACGTTTCCAAGCGCATCGAAGTCAAGCTTGGTATTCGTCGTGGTGGACAAGTCGAAGTCACCGAAGGCTTGAATGAAGGCGAGCCAGTGGTGGTCGCCGGTCAGCAGCGTTTGCAAAAAGACGGTACGCCATTGCGGGTCGTTGAGTTAGGTAAGCCACCTGCTGCGGCTGCATCGGCCGCTTCGGCTCCTGCAACGGGCGGGGCGTCAGGGGCTGCGGCTGGCTCCCCTGCTTCAGGCGTAAGCCGCTAACAGCAATACATGAGGCGCTATGCAACTCTCTGAAACCTCCGTTCGTCGTCCAGTCTTTGCGACCGTGTTGTCGCTGTTGATTGTCTTGGTGGGCTTTGTCTCTTACACACGCTTGAACGTGCGCGAGTACCCCAAGATTGACAACCCTGTGGTGACGGTGGAAACCAAATACACCGGCGCGTCTAGCGCGGTAGTGGAGTCGCAAGTTACCAAAGTTTTAGAGGACTCCTTGTCAGGTATTGAGGGTGTCGACGTCATCACATCGATCAGCCGCCAAGAGCAGAGCCAAATCACAGTTAACTTTGTCTTGTCGCGCGACGCTGATTCATCTGCAGCCGATGTGCGTGACAAGGTGAGCCGTGTGCGCCAACGTTTGCCACAAGGCATTGACGAGCCCGTGATCGCCAAGGTAGAGGCCGATGCTTTCCCTGTAATTTGGCTGTCTTTTAGTGCAGACAACATGGACGTGATGCAGTTAAGCGATTACGCCAACCGAATCGCTAAACCCATGATGCAAACAGCACCAGGTGCTTCTGACGTGCGTGTCTACGGTGAACGCAAATTTGCGATGCGTATTTGGTTGGACCCCGACCGTTTGGCTTCTTATAAATTGACAACGCAAGATGTGGAAGATGCTTTGCGCCGCTCTAACGTCGAGGTCCCTGCGGGTCGCATCGAGAGTAAGTTCCGCGAGTTCAACGTGACAGCAGCTACGGACTTGCAAAAACCTGCAGAGTTCAGACAAGTTGTTATCAAAGCCATCAATGGCATGCCCATTCGCATTAGTGATGTTGCGCGTGTTGAGCAAGGCCCATTATCGGAACGCACTTCGACGCGTTTAAATGGCCGCGAAGCCATCACACTTGGTGTGATACGCAACGCCACGGCTAATCCGCTAGACCTCAGCGCTGCAGTGCGTAAGATGATTCCGAAGATCAAAGAAAATCTCCCGCCTGGAATCGAGATCGAAATTGCAAACGACAACTCGGTGTTTATCGATCGTTCGATCAAAGCGGTCTACCAAACCATCATTGAGGCGATGGTGTTGGTGGCTTTGGTAATTTTTGTTTTTCTCCGAACTTTCCGCGCGTCCATCATTCCTTTGGTCACCATCCCTGTCTGTTTGGTTGGCACGTTTGCATTGATGGCATTGTTCGGTTTCACGGTTAATACCTTGACCATGTTGGCCTTGGTACTCGCCATCGGATTGGTGGTGGACGACGCGATCGTGGTGTTGGAGAACATCTTCCGTCACATAGAAAACGGGATGGCCCCTTTTCACGCTGCCATTCGCGGGGCTCGTGAAGTAGGCTTTGCCGTGGTTGCGATGACGCTGACATTGGCTGCTGTATACGCACCTTTGGCCTTTACACCAGGGCGCACGGGTAAGTTGTTTACTGAATTTGCTTTGGCATTGGCTGGATCCGTGATTGTTTCTGGCTTTGTAGCGTTGACATTGACGCCCATGATGTGTTCGATCATGTTGAAACATGTGAACAACCCGACATGGTTTGACAAAAACATGGAGCACTTATTACAAAAACTCTCCAGCAAATATGGCCAAGCGTTGGGTTGGACATTGAGTTCTGGTCGGGTGATGGGTCGTCATATGTCACGACGTTGGTTGGTCGTGGTGGTGATGTTGATGGCAGGTGTTGGTACCTTCTACTTGCTTAAAACCACTAAAAGCGAGTTGGCTCCCCTAGAAGATCGCGGTGTCATTTTGACGGTGATCAACGGTCCAGACGGTGCCACGATGGACTACACCACCCGCTATGCGCAAACCATTGAACGCATGGCCAACAAGTACACCGAATTCGATCGTATCTTCACGGTGGTGGGTAACCCCACGGTTGCCCAAGGTAACGTTTTTTATCGCGCTCTTCCTTGGGAGGAACGCAAGAAAAGCACTTTAGAAATTGCCCGCGAAATGACACCGGCTATCGCTAGCTTGCCAGGTGTGACTGCGTTTCCAATCACGCCGCCCTCATTGGGTCAACCTTTCCGTGACCGTCCTTTGAATTTCGTGATCGTCACCACTGACAGCTACCAAAACCTTGCACAAGTGGTGCGCACCTTCCAAGAAGAAATTGCAAAGAACCCTGGAATCGTGAGCGTGGATACAGATCTGCGCTTGAACAAACCAGAGATCAGCATGGACGTCGACCGAGAACGCGCTGCTGATATGGGCGTGCCGGTTGAGAATATTGCCCGCGCAGTGGAGACCATGATGGGTGGCAGACAAGTCACCCGTTACAAGCGAGAAGGTGACCAATACGACGTGATGGTGCAAACCGCGCCATCTGATCGCGATACGCCGGATGATATTGAACACATTTTTGTCCGTGGCCGCAACGACGCGATGATTCCATTGTCTGCATTGGTGCGCATCAAAGAGGTGGTGGTGCCGCGAGAGTTGAACCACTTTGGACAAAGACGCAGCGCATCTATCACCGCGAATATTGCGCCTAATTATTCATTGGGCGAAGCTATCGTTTTCATGAACGAAACAGCTAGCAAGGTGTTAAAGCCTGGTTACGCTACCGATTTGAACGGTACATCACGTGAGTTTGTGAAGTCGTCTGGTTCATTGGTCATTGTGTTTATATTGGCTTTGTTATTTATCTTTTTGGTCCTGGCCGCCCAGTTTGAAAGCTTTGTGGACCCTCTAGTCATTTTGTTGTCGGTGCCTTTGTCCATGGTCGGTGCTTTGCTGGCCCTTCAGTTCAGCGGTGGGACGCTGAATGTGTTTAGCCAAATCGGTTTGATTACCTTAGTCGGATTGATTACCAAACACGGTATTTTGATTGTGGAATTTGCCAACCAATTACGTGCAGAAGGTATGGAAGTATTGGAGGCTGTCAAGCAATCTGCGACTTTGCGCTTGCGCCCTATTTTGATGACTACCGGCGCCATGGTGTTGGGTGCGATTCCTCTCGCATTAGCCACGGGTGCAGGTGCTGAAAGCCGCAAACAAATTGGTTGGGTGATTGTGGGAGGTATGAGCTTAGGCACATTACTCACCATTTTTGTGGTGCCCACTATGTATACATTCTTTGCGCGTAAATCAATTCCTGGGGCAATCACCACGCGCCATGAAGATGTCGAGGTAGGAGCCTGAGTCTCTTGATGGGTGACGCAGAGACATCATTCATGTGGTGTTAAATAGCACCCTCGAACATCATCACATCCACCTCATCTCCAGCAGCCACGTTGCTTTGGTGGTGATGCAAAACGATCAAGCCATTGGCTTCGACCATAGACCGCAAGACGCCTGAGCCTTGATTACCTGCGGCTTCCACTTGCAAAGTTCCATCTGGCAATGTGCGAACAAAGCCTCTTTGGTATTCGGTCCGTCCCGGTTTTTTTCTCAAAGCTACAGCACTTTTGGCGCGCAAGTAAGGCGTAGTACTTGGTGTACCACCTATTAAATGCAGCAAGGCTGGTTTTACAAATGCCAAGAATGTCACCATCACTGCAACGGGGTTTCCGGGCAAGCCAAACAGGATGGAGTTACCTAAACGGCCGACAGCCATAGGCCTGCCGGGGCGCATAGCGATTTTCCAAAAGGCTACATCGCCGAGTTTTTTCATCATGGCTTTGGTGAAATCTGCTTCGCCAACGCTCACGCCACCGCTGGTGATGATGACATCTGCTTTGTTTGCGGCTTGCTTGAAGGCATCTTCTAGCAATACAGGGTCGTCCCGCACCACGCCCATATCGATGACTGCACAGCCCATTCGGCTCAACAGTCCAAACACGGTGTAGCGGTTGCTGTCATAGACCGCACCTTCGCGCAAAGCATCGCCCAAGCTCAATACTTCATCGCCGGTAGAAAAGTAGGCGACGCGTAATTGGCGATACACCTTGACTTTGGCAATTCCAAGGCTAGCAACCAAACCCAATGCCGCAGGGGTGAGAGTGCTTCCAGCCATCAAAGCCGGTAGACCACGTTGCAAATCTTCACCCGCTTTGCGGCGGTTGTCGCCAGCTTGTAGGATGCCTGCGGGAACTTCAACGACCGTTTCACCGTCAGCGGCTTTTAGTGTTGTGAGTTCCTGCGCAATCACAGTGTCTAGACCTTCAGGCATCACAGCACCCGTCATGATCTTGACGCATTCGCCTGACTTCACATTTCCTTGCCAAGCCTTGCCAGCGAGAGCTGTGCCGACTACACGCAATTGCAATGGCGCAGTGCCTAGCTGCTTTCCATCAAACGCAAAACCATCCATGGCAGAGTTATCGTGCGCTGGAACGTTGATAGGAGAAATGATGTCTTCTGCAACTATGCGACCTAAGGCCTGCATAAGTGGAAGCTCTTCTGAAGCAATGGCTGGAAGCGCTTGTACTAAGTGTTGAATGAATTCTTGCGCTTTGTCTACGCTCAAAGCTTGCGGATCAAAGCCTTGTAGCGCTTGCGCGATCTCATCCAAACTTTTCATGCGGAGGGCAGGGCTTCTAAGTTGACCAACTCTTGTACGGTATTGACGTTTGCAAAAGCATAGAGATCATCGGAAGGTTTATCAAAGTTAACGACCGTTGTTGCGTGTTGTGCAGTCCACGCGTCTATCTTGCGTCCACCGCCATGCGTGAATTTCACCAAGCTTTCTAGTAATTCACAGCGTAAGAGGCAAAACACGGGTTGCGTGCGGATGGTGCGATTACCTTGAGCATCGGTTTCATAGCCAGCAGCCATGGCGATTTCTGCTTCGGTAGCTTCAAGCGCATCGGCCAAACGGTTAGCGAGATCAAGTGGAAAGCGAGGCGTATCGCACGGCACAGTCAATAAATAAGGGGTTTCACAGCGCTCAAGCCCCACAAGAAAGCCTGAAAGAGGTCCTGCAAAGTCAGAATTTGGATCGGGCCAAACAGAAGCGCCAAACGATTCATACGCTGATAGGTTGCGGTTGGCGTTGATCATCACCTCCGAGACTTGTGGGCCCAATCGCATCAAGGTGTGCAACGCTAACGCCATGCCGTTGAAATTTTGTAAACCTTTGTCAACGCCACCCATTCGGTTGGCTCGGCCACCCGCCAAAATAATGCCGGTGATGTCTTGAGAAGAAATAGAGGTGGACACTGGCTCAACCTCCTATATAGCTCATCTCAACGCGTTGAATTTTCATATTTGAGTCGGGCGCTAAGGTTGAGCGCAATTCAGAATAACGGTCATCGCGGTGGTTCCAAATACTTGCTATCGAAGAGGCTAGCTGAGCATCAGAAGCCTTTCTGTCACGCATAAGTTCACGCAAATCGTAGCCAAGGCTGGCAAACAAACACAAGTACAACTTGCCTTCTGTAGATAAGCGCGCCCGGTTACATGTTCCGCAAAACGCTTGCGTCACACTGCTGATCACACCAATTTCGCCTAAAGATGGATCATATTGTCCAGACGCGTTTGCATATCCCCAGCGTTGCGCTGTTTCACCCGTGACGTTCTCTGGCAACAAGACCAGCGGGTAGGCTTGTTGAACCAAGGCAACTACGTCTGCAGAAGGCAGTACCTCATCCATACGCCAACCATTGGTCGCGCCCACATCCATGTATTCGATAAAACGGAGTGCAATTCCGCTTCCGCGGAAATGTTGGGCCATGGGAATGATTTGGTTGGTATTGGTCTGACGCTTCACCACCATATTGACTTTGATGCCTAAGCCGGCTAGCTGCGCAGCTTCAATACCATCAAGTACATCTCGCACTGGGAAATCCACATCGTTCATGGCTCGGAAAACCGCATCGTCTAATCCGTCCAGACTCACGGTAATACGGTCTAGGCCGGCATCCTTGAGTTGTTGGGCTTTTTTAGTGAGTAGGGAACCGTTGGTGGTTAAGGTTAAATCAAGTTTGGATCCATCTGGCGTTTGAATTTGCGCAAGCTGTTCTACCAATATCTCTAAATTTTTTCTTAACAAGGGTTCGCCACCAGTGAGGCGAATTTTGCGAACACCTAGGCCCACAAATACTTTTGCGAGGCGGGTGATTTCTTCAAAATTCAGCAAATCACCATGGGGCAGGTAGCTGTAGTCTTTGTTAAAGACTTCTTTGGGCATGCAATAGTTGCACCGAAAATTACAACGGTCAGTCACACTGATGCGTAAATCGTGCATGGGGCGATGGAGTTGGTCAAGCAAAACACCACCACCCCAGTCGTGTGCTGGAACTTCAGCACGCAATGCGGTGAGACGCTGGTCAACTAAGGGGATAACACGTTCAGACATAGATTGATTTTGCCTGAGACTCACGGCGCACAACCATGCGCCATATTGCGTTAAGGCTTGGCAGTAAAACGGTGCGCCACTTCGCCCACAATGCCGCGTCTAAATACCAGCACACAGACAACAAAAGTCACGCCCATGATGATCGTGACCCATGAGCCTAAGTCAGCGAGGTAGGTTTGCATCGTCACGATGGCAGTGGCGCCGATGG
>JBAXNJ010000067.1:0-7465 GCA_037133815.1 Betaproteobacteria bacterium | reverse complement strand
GTATTCGAAGCCAATGACAGATTCGACCATTTGATTGTTCAAGGTATCCATATTTATGCGCGCGACCGTGTACCAACGACCTTCGCCTAAACCACGGCCTTCTCCGAGGTCTTCGTCTTTAATCCCCAAAATATCATTCAGGGGCCATTGCCAGCCGACGTTTAAAAATCGTGAAATGGGGGCGCCTGACGTATCGGTTTGATCTCGGAAAGATGCGCTGATGACGCGATAAGACCCGGGGGTATACCGACCACCAATAGATTGACTTAAGTAGTGGTTAGTGTCAGGGTTGTATTGAAGTGTGGAGTCAACAGACCATTTTCTAGAAAGATTGAGTGTTGCCCCGGCTAACACATCACTTAATCCTGCAGAAGCAATAGGTGTGGAAGAGGCTTTGTCTATGGGTAGGGTTACGAGTTGATCTTTAAAGCGAACCCGTTGTGCCAATCCGAATCGAGCCCCCTCCGCGCCAGAAATTGGATCAATAAAACGAGACGTTGCTCCAAGTGTCAACAAGTTACCGTCGGCGATGCGATCGTATCCACCATAAGTGTTTTCTGAAAAGATACTGGCAAAGTTGTAGGCATTTGCACCAGAGTCATAGTTTGGCAAATAATTTTGTGGGCGGTATGGACTGTTGACATAAAAAGCACGGGGTTCAAAAGTTTGAGTCCAAGCGCGACCCAAAAGGTTGCTATCTCGTTCAAATACTGCACCAGTATCTAAACTAAATGTTGGAACAGAGACGCTAGCAGTGGACTGACCGTTTGTGCTCAATGTATCGTCAAACTGGTAACTACGGGTATTTAGGATGAACTTTGGTGTTAGGTAACCGAAGGACGTCACAAATGGTCGACTTATCTGTGCTTGTCCAACAGCACGTTGCGCGTTGCAATTTAAATAATTATTAGGGCAAGTGTCTTGTCGAGCCGTTTCAAACCTGCTGAACTGACCATCCAACATGAAATCAAACCCGCCAATATTGGTGCGGGAATATTTCATATTCATTTGAGGCGCGCGATCAAATGGTGGAGAAATATAGTTGCTAGTGCTGGCTAAGTCTTGCAAGGTCTGCCACTTTTGAACTGCAATACTTGAGGTGAAAAATCCTTTGCCCCAAGTTACAGTCATATCATTAGAAAGTAAACGAGATACCCCTAGACTGTTGCTATTTGTAAAGTCTTTCCAGTAGTTGTCATCACTGACACGGTTGATGTTGTAGGTTAATCCCAAGCCGCCACCAGCAAATGCGGGATATGGCACGCCACTATGGGCTGTTTGAAAAGCCCAACGTTGTGAATCACGTAAGGAGTCCTTGGACATGTAGTCAAAACGTATTGCGCCAGTAAAGGGAGGGTTTGGTGTGATAGCCTCCAAATAACGAAATTCAGTTTCAAGGCGCAACCCTCGACTAGTCCAATATGTCGGTGTAAAGGTCATATCGCGATTTGGAGCTAAGTTCCAGTAATAGGGCTGGACAACCTCTAATCCCCCAACTGAATCAACGCCTACGGAAGGAGGCAGCAAGCCAGACTTGCGCTCATCATTTAGCGCGAAATTAATAGCAGGCAATGGCATCACAGGCACATTCTTAAAACGCAAGCTTGCGCCTTCTGCGCTGCCCAAGTTATGGTCCGTATCAAAAGAAATCTTGTCGCCTTTAAAAAACCAATCGGGCGTCCAGTTAGGGCCAGGCTTGCGTTTGCAAGTGGTGAGCTCGCCTTTTTGCATGACCGAGTTGCTTGGGTCGATGAAGTCAATGCGTTCGGCCTTGCCGTACATTTTGTTGCGGTTAAGAAAAAACTCTGGTTGCGTAAAAAACCCTTCAAACGAATCTAATTGAATATCAAGTGCCGGGCCTTGGTAACTGTTGCCAGAATGGTTGATGTACACATTGCCGCGCGCTTTGGCTAAATCGAGCACTTGGTCGTAGTCGATTTGGTCCGCTTTGAGCAAAATATCGCCGCGGCGCAAAACCACTTGGCCTTCTAGCAAGGTTTGTAAATCGGTTTGTCCGGAGATTTGGTTGCTTTGCAAATACGTTGGCAACTCTTTGCGCATACCGCCATCTATCGTTTCTTGCAACAAACTGCTGGGCTTGAGCACCATAGGTGGGCCTGTCACAGTTGGTGGAGCCGTCAACGTCTGGGCTTGCAAAGAAAGCGCAGAAAGCAGGCTACACAAAAAGGCAACAAAAGCCGACCACAACACGATGCGCGTGAACAAACGCTCAGTCCGAGTAAAAACTAAGCGCATCAAAGGGCAGAATTGGCGGTGAAAATCAGACAACAGCAACAACGAAGAACAACCTTTTCAAACCCAACATCGTGAACATTGCGACGCACGAGGCGCAAGTTGGGTCATTTGTAGAATTTAGATTATCCATGAGCACACCTAGTAGCCCTACGCAAGTCAAGATTGACTGGCCCGATACACAGCGCGAGGCGCAATTTGGGCAGTGGCTTGACCAACAAGCTGCCAATTTTGGGTTAAGCACCACCTCGTTACGCCCCGCATCCGCAGATGCCAGTTTTAGGCGTTACTTTCGTGTGGATGGCGTTTCTGGCAAAGACAAGCGAGCTAGTTTCATCATCATGGACGCGCCGCCTGACAAAGAAAACTGCGAACCGTTTGTGCGAATTGCCGAATTGATGGGTAAATGCGGCCTGTTGGCACCCAAAATTCTGAATTGGCATGTGCAGAACGGCTTTATTTTGTTAGATGACCTTGGCACGCAGACCATGATGGAGGTCATCGATAAAACAAACCCGCAAGCCAATATGGACCTTTATATGCGAGCAGTAGATGCATTGCTACTATTGCAACAAAGTCAGCAGGGACACACATTACCGCCTTACGACGAAGCTTTGTTGCAAAGCGAACTGCACTTGTTTCCAGATTGGTATATCGCACAACATCGCAAGGTAGAACTCAGCGATACACAAAAAAACACTATCAGCAAAACCTTTGGCTTGATCATGGAGCGCAACTTGGCGGCTCCCAAAGTGTTAGTGCACCGAGACTTTATGCCTCGCAATTTGATGATGCCGCATGATGCCAACGAGACGCGCTTAGGCTTATTGGATTTTCAAGACGCTGTGTACGGACCAATCACCTATGACATCGCGAGCTTGATGCGCGACGCATTTTTAAGCTGGGAAGAAGACTTTGTGTTGGAGATCACTATCCGCTATTGGGAGCGTGCGCGCAAACTAGGGTTGATGGACTTTGACGGATGGTCGCAAGACTTTGGCGCATTTTGGCGGGCAGTGGAGTGGATGGGGTTGCAACGTCACCTCAAAGTAGCGGGAATATTCGCGCGCCTTACTTTGCGCGACGGCAAAGACAAATATTTAGCAGATGCCCCACGCTTTATCCAATACATCAGACACACCGCCAGCCGTTATGCGGAACTCACACCCTTGCTACGATTAGTTGACACCTTAGAAGGCACACATCCTGAAATGAGCTTAGCCTATCCGCGACCTTCCGCGCCTTTGGGCGGTAAGGTATGAAGGCGCACATTTAGATGCCACGCTTTTATTGCGCGCAAGCGCTACAAACGGGTGTTTCTATCGACTTGCCTGCGACTGCCGCACGCCATGTGCAAGTTTTGCGTTTGCAGCCTGGGCAAACCATTACCTTGTTCAATGGCGCTGGCGGAGAATTTGAAGCCGTCATTGAACATATGGGGAGGCAAGATGTGCGCGTGGTGGTGGGTGCGCACCAAGCCATTGAGCGAGAAGCCTCTCACCAAGTGCATTTGGCGGTAGTGATGCCCGCTAATGACCGCATGGATTGGTTGGTTGAAAAAGCTACCGAGTTAGGCGCGCAACGCATCACGCCGTTGATGTCACAACACAGCGTGCTGCGTGTACAAGGTGATTGTGCCTATAAATAACTAGCACTTTGGCAAGCGGTGGCGATAAGCGCCTGTGAGCAATGTGGAAGAAACAGATTGCCACAAATTGATGCATTACAAAACTTATCTGCTTGGCTTCAAAGCAATTGGGTCGCCAATCTTATAAATACACAAAACACTCAAGATACGCATAGCGCAACACATGCCGCAGTTTTATCGTTGTATCCAAGCACGCAAGGCTTGAGCGAGTGGGCTACAAAAAATCAGAGCACATCATGGCTATTACTGAGTGGACCAGAAGGCGGCTTAACTGATGAAGAAGACGCCTTGACCAGAACCAAAGGTTTTGCTGCCGTGAATTTGGGCGAGCGTGTGTTGCGCGCAGAAACTGCTGCTCTAGCGGCGCTGGCTTACTTCAACACGAACGGCTAGCCTTCAAATTTGAATACAGCCGTTCCAGCCATCAGATTAGGCAACCAACGCACCTCTTGCCCATCTTGCAGACCAAACGCATCTAACACATGCAGTTTGTTTTTTTCAGCCAAAGCGGCAAAGTCAGCAAACGTACCCACACGGATATTGGGCGTGTCGTACCACTGGTAGGGCAATCGACGTGTCACTGGCATACGCCCTTGCAACACGCTTAAACGATTGGGCCAATGCCCGAAATTAGGAAATGCCACGATACCGATACGACCCACGCGTGCAGTCTCGCGCAACATCACTTCTGCATTGCGCAAATGTTGTAAGGTATCGATTTGCAAAACGACATCAAACGACTGGTCGCCAAACAAAGTCAAACCTTGGTCGAGGTTAAGTTGCAGCACATTGACGCCACGTTGCACGCAGGCTTGCACATTCGTGTCGGCCAATTCAACACCGTAACCCGAGCAGCTGCGGTGTTTTTGCAAATGGTCGAGCAATGCGCCATCGCCGCAACCTAAGTCGAGCACGCGGCTTCCAACAGGAACCAACTGTGCCAAAGCATGCAGATTGGCGTTGTGCGTCATGCTTGGCCTCCTAGCAGAGGGGCCTCGTGGGCAATGCGTGCGAAGTAGGAGCGCACCACTTGCATATAACGTGGGTCGTCTAATAAGAAAGCATCGTGTCCATGTGGGGCATCGATCTCGGCATAACTCACATCGCGTTGGTTGTCGAGCAAGGCGCGCACCATTTCACGGCTGCGTGTTGGAGAGAAGCGCCAGTCGGTGGTGAAGCTCACCAATAAAAACTTGGCGCGAATAGCTGTAAACGCCTTTGACAAATCGCCACCAAAAAGGCGCGCAGGATCAAAGTAGTCGAGTGCTCGTGTAATCAACAAATAGGTGTTGGCGTCAAAGTATTCGCTGAACTTGTCGCCTTGGTAGCGCAGATAACTCTCAATTTGAAATTCCACATCTTGCGTGGAATAGCGATAGCCGGTGGCGCTGCCCACCACTGCTTCGCGGAGTTGACGGCCAAATTTTTCGTTCATCACATCGTCGCTCAAATAAGTGATGTGTCCCACCATGCGAGCGATGCGCAAGCCGCGCTTAGGAATTACGCCATGCGCATAAAAATGTCCTTCATGAAAATCTGGGTCGGTCACGATGGCGCGACGCGCGACTTCATTGAATGCAATGTTCTCGGCAGTTAAGTTGGGCGCACTGGCCACCACCACAGCATGGCGCACGCGATGAGGGTGTTGTAGCGTCCAGCTCAGGGCTTGCATGCCGCCTAAGCTGCCACCCATGACAGCGGCGAGTTGTTGAATACCCATTGCATCGAGCAACAAGGCTTGCGCATTGACCCAGTCTTCCACGGTCACCACAGGAAAATCTGCGCCATATACCTTGCCCGTATCGGGGTGGGTTTGCATAGGCCCTGTAGATCCAAAACAAGACCCTAGGTTGTTGACGCCGATCACAAAGAAGTGGTTGGTGTCGACCGGTTTACCGGGGCCAATCATGTTGTCCCACCAGCCTTCGCTTTTATCTTGCCCCTCGTAAACACCCGCCACATGGTGTGAGGCATTGAGTGCGTGGCAAATCAATACCGCATTCGATTTGTCTGCGTTGAGCGTGCCATAGGTTTCATACGCCAAGTGATAGTCGCGCAGGCTTGCACCACTTTGCAAGCTAAGCGCATGTGCAAAGTGCATGGTCTGCGTAATGGCAATCATGTGTGGCGAAGTTTGAGGCATGAGAAGGTGAAGACTTTATAACAAGTAAACGGCTATCTAAGTAGCGGGTGTCGCGTGCATGAAAGTCCGTTATTCACCAATAGGCCGCAAATGCTTGCCTGCAATACCCGCCAACTCAAACATGGTGACTTGGTCCTTACCAAAAACAGGTTTGAGTTTGGCGTCGGCATTGATGGCGCGTTTGTTAGTGGCGTCTTGCAAGCCGTTGGCTTTGATGTAGTCCCAGATTTTTTTAATGACTTCGGTACGGGCTACGGCCTCATTACCAATCACGGCGGCTAGTTCGGCGCTGGGTAAAAAGCCTGCCGTGACTTTGCGTGGCGCTTTGGGCTTGGCCACTTTCTCAGCTTTGGCTTTCGCAGCCTTGGTAGTTTTAGCGGGAACTTTTTTACCTGCCGCCTTGATCAAAGCATTCGTTGTTGGTGTTTTGCCAGCACGCGCTGGGTACTTGCTGACGCGCGGCTCAAAAGCAAAACTCACTTTGCCAGCCTCTGAATCCCATTGCAAAAACGCTTTGAAAGGACGGCGCGTACGCATCGACACAAACTTGTCGAGCAAGTCGGTTTTTCCTTCTGCCAAGAGCTTGGTCATTTGCTCGGGTGCAACGCTTTGTTGCAGAATAATTTTCCCGCTCTTGAAGTCACAACTTGGTGTGGGTTGTGCATGGGTCGGAACCGATTTGCTACATATATAGTTGCTGCCGTGGTCATAGACGGGGCTAGAGCACTTGGGGCAATTACCCAAACTGGTGGTGTCTGCGAACTCCGCAATCTCGCCTGAGTCGGCGTTTTTGTCTTCGCCGAAATCGAACTCGAGTTTCCAGTTTTTCTCTTCTTCGCTGAACTTGAGTGCGATCTCTGCGGTGAAAGGCCAACCGGCTTTGGAGCGGAAGCCTTCCAGCGGACCGATCTTTTTGTTCTCAATCAGTTGTTCCACTTCAGCCGCCTCGAAAGTGCGGCCGCCAGGAATCTTGCTGATGGAGAAACCACAACCGGTTGCGCTGTCGCCTTCAGCGCTAGCAGCAGCACCAGCACCAGCACCAGCGGCGGAAGCCTTGTCCCCATTGCCCGACAAAGTCTCTTTGCCAATACAGCCATAACGGCGGTAGTTTTCCTTCACTACGCCGCCACATGTAGGGCAAGCAATTTTCAAGGTGGTGTAGTCGCCTGGAATCGTGTCGCGGTCAAACTCTTTGGCCTTTTTGACGATGTGCTCTGTCATCTCCGCTATCTCGCGCATAAACGCTTCGCGGCTCAACTCGCCATGTTCCATGAGAGAAAGCTTGTGCTCCCAGCCACCGGTGAGTTCGGGCTTGGAAAGCTCCTCCACACCTAAACCGCGCAACAAAGTAAACAACTGAAATGCTTTGGCAGTGGGAACCATCTCGCGTATTTCGCGAATCATGTATTTCTCGTTGAGCA
>JBAXNJ010000066.1:0-7503 GCA_037133815.1 Betaproteobacteria bacterium | reverse complement strand
TATTTGCCACGCTAGACACCACCACGCGTCAGCTTTATTTGGGCGACAACCAAGGGGGTGGTCGTTCAGTCTCGATATCTGACACGGTGGGATTCATTCGGGATCTACCGCACGGATTGATCGACGCATTCCAAGCTACTTTGCAAGAGGCCGCCGACGCGAGTCTGCTTTTGCATGTGGTCGATGCTTCTAACGATAACTATTTAGAGCAAATGGACGAAGTCCATAAAGTATTGGCAGAAATTGGAGCAGACAATGTCCCGCAAGTTTTAGTGTTCAATAAATTAGACGCCATGTCAGACGATAAAAAACCTCTGCAAATGCAGGATATTTTTTCCATAGATGGAGTAGATACCCCTAGATTGTTTGTCAGTGCGCAAACGGGTGAAGGCTTACCCGCCTTGAGGGCGTTTTTGAGCCAAAACCTTGCCACAACAGCAACTTTTGCGTGAGTGAAAAAAATAGCTTTTGCATTTAGGCACAATTCATACTTCAGACCAAAAACAACCCATGCGAATGAATTCACAAACAACCCCCAAAACCACAGGAACATGGCGTTCCAGAGTTCTTGGTGCTTTCAATTTGAATGATGGACGTTGGGGCCGCGATGAGTCATCGCAAAACAAGCCTGACATCCACAACAGTACGCCACCAGAGGAAAACAAACCGCCTCAACAACCGCCGCCCAATAACAACCGGCCTACTGGTAACGGGCCGCCTGACCTAGATGAGTTGTGGCGTGATTTCAATAAAAAGCTCTCTGGATTTTTTGGTTCACCTAAAAAAGGTGGCGGTGGAGGAGAGCCTCCGGTTGGTGGAAAACCCCCAAGTCTCAACTTCAACATTGGCAAGTATGGTATCAGTGCCATCTTCGCAGTCATCGTGGCGATTTGGTTGAGCACAGGTTTTTTCATCGTGCAAGAAGGCCAGCAAGGCGTCATCACCCAGTTTGGCCGCTACCACTCCACTGTGGGTGCTGGCTTTAACTGGCGTATGCCTTATCCCTTTCAACGCCAAGAACTGGTATTTGTGACGCAAATTCGCTCCGTCGATGTGGGCCGTGAAAACATCGTCAAAGCCACTGGTCTGCGTGAATCTGCCATGTTGACCGAAGATGAAAACATTTTGGAAATCAAATTCGCCGTGCAATACCGATTAACCGACGCACGCGCTTATTTGTTTGAAACTAAAAACCCAACCGATACCGTAATACAAGCTGCTGAAACGGCTGTTCGCGAGGTGGTCGGCAAAATGAAAATGGACGCAGCCATGTCGGATGAGCGCGACCAAATTGGGCCACGTATTCGCGTCATCATGCAACGCATCTTGGACCAATACAAAGTGGGCATCGAAGTGGTTGGTATCAACTTACAACAAGGTGGCGTGCGTCCTCCAGAGCAAGTGCAATCCGCCTTTGACGATGTGCTCAAAGCTGGCCAAGAACGCGAGCGTGCTAAGAACGAAGCCGAAGCCTACGCCAATGATGTGATTCCTCGTGCAGTCGGTGCAGCATCACGCTTGAAGCAAGAAGCAGACGGTTACAAATCGCGCATCGTTGCACAAGCGCAGGGCGATGCACAACGCTTTAAGTCTTTGGTAACGGAGTACCAAAAAGCGCCACAAGTGATGCGTGACCGCATGTACATCGATGCGATGCAGCAAATTTACAGCAACACCACCAAGCTGTTGATCGACGCTAAGGCAGGTTCTAATTTGTTGTACCTGCCGCTAGACAAAATCATCCAGCAAGCAGGTGCAAGCAACCCAGCGGCTTCGTCTCAACCTGTCGCACCCTTAACTGAGCCTTCAGGCAATCCCGTGAGTCCCAACTCGCCCATAGACGCAAGATCGCGTGATGGCCGCTCACGCGACCGCGATAGCCGTTGATCGAGGAGACGCTAACATGAATCAAAACAAAATCGGTTTTTATATCTCCTCTGCTTTGGCTGTATTGGCCTTGCTAAGTTCCACCTTGTTTGTGGTGGACCAACGCCAATTTGGCGTGGTCTACTCATTTGGCCAAATCAAGAGCGTCATCACAGAGCCTGGTCTCAATTTCAAGTTTCCACCGCCATTTCAAAATGTCAGCTACATCGACAAGCGTTTGTTGACGCTCGACAACGCTGACACTGAACCCATGTTGACGGCGGAAAAGCAACGAGTGGTGATCGACTGGTATGCCCGTTGGCGTATCACTGACCCATCGCAATACATCCGAAACGTGGGCCTAGACGAAAATGCTGGCTCCATGCAGCTTGCGCGTGTCGTGCGAAACGCGTTTCAAGAAGAAATCAATAAACGCACTGTCAAAGAACTGCTTTCTTTGAAGCGCGATGCTTTGCTTGAAGATGTCAAGCGCGAAGTTCTCCAGGCCGTCAAAGGAGCGAAGCCTTGGGGTGTCGACGTGATTGATGTGCGCATTACCCGCGCTGATTATGTGGACGCCATCACTGAATCTGTTTATCGCCGTATGGAAGCTGAGCGTAAACGCGTGGCTAATGAACTTCGATCCACCGGTGCGGCAGAAGGCGAAAAAATCCGCGCTGATGCAGACAGGCAGCGTGAGGTCGCCGTGGCGAATGCTTACCGTGAAGCCCAAATGATCAAAGGCGAGGGTGATGCAGAGGCCGCCCGTATTTATGCCGACTCCTTTGGACGTGATGCTCAGTTCGCTAAGTTTTATCGCAGTTTGGAAGCCTACAAGACAACTTTCAACAAAAAGAGCGATCTCATGGTTCTTGATCCTTCAAGCGACTTCTTTAACGCCATGCGAAGCAGTGGCGGCGGCGCATCATCCGCTCCCAAGAAGTAAAAGGTACGTGCTATGGACTTGAACAGCGATGTGCTGTGGACGGCGTTTGGCTTGATGTTGATCTTCGAAGGCCTTTTTCCTTTCCTGTCACCTGACGGATGGCGCAAAAAAATGGCCCAATTGTTGGCTTTGCACGACGGACAAATACGTTTCTTTGGCTTAGCCTGTGTCTTAGGCGGAGTTTTTATGCTGTGGTGGTTGGGTTGAGCAGGGTCTTTAGCCCTGTAAAATCTCTTTTTTAACAGCACTGTCACACCACATGTCTGCTTGGGTCCTGCCGGATCACATCGCTGATGTTTTGCCCTCCGAGGCCCGGCACATCGAAGAACTCCGACGTCTTTACCTCGACACCGCACGTCGCTTCGGTTACGAGCTGGTGATGCCGCCTCTGCTCGAATATTTGGAATCTTTGCTTTCAGGCACAGGTCGCGCACTAGATTTACAAACATTCAAATTGGTAGACCAACTCTCAGGACGCACCTTGGGTTTACGTGCTGACACAACCCCCCAAGTTGCCCGCATTGATGCCCATTTACTCAACCGTACGGGTGTGACCAGACTTTGTTACTGCGGACCTGTTCTCCACACCAGACCCGATCGTCCTTTTGCGACCCGTGAACCTTTGCAGTTTGGCGCAGAGATTTATGGCCATGCAGGACTCGAATCCGATCTTGAAGTGATAGAACTAGCGCTCACGAGCCTAGATGCGGTTTCTTTAAAAGAAGTTTCCCTAGATTTAAGCGATGCGCGCATCGTGCCTGCCTTACTAGTTGGTGCATCTATCAGTGCCGAGACACGTGAACAATTGCACCAAGCCTTGGCCTCTAAAGATTTAACGGGTATCCAAGCACTGGCTAAAGGTCTCCCAGCCCATATACAAAAGGCTTTGATTGAACTGGTGCAGATGTATGGGGACTTCAGCGTTTTAAGCCAAGCTGAAAAAACCTTTGCTGCTTGGCCAACCATATTGCAATCACTCCAAGAGCTTCGTCATATTGCCAATGCTTTTAAACATGTGCACACCACATTTGACTTAGCTGATCTTCGTGGCTATGGCTACTACAGTGGCGTGCGATTCGCTATGTATGTGGCCGGAACAGGCGATGCATTGGTGCGTGGGGGACGCTACGACGAAGTAGGTGCTGTTTTCGGGCGCAAACGCCCTGCGGTAGGTTTTAGCCTTGACTTAAAAGAACTCGTCTTTGCAGTGCCTGCGCAACCACTGAAAGCCGCAATTCGCGCACCTTGGGGTGTCGAGGGTGGTTTGCGCGAAGCTTTGGCGCAATTGCGTGGCCAAGGCGAAACCGTTGTGTGTGCGATGCCTGGGCATGAAAGCGAAGTCGACGAATTCAACTGCGACCGTGAGCTCGTGCACGTTGCGGATAAGTGGGTCGTTCGCGATCTTCCCCATTCTTAACCTTATAAAAAAATAGACATGCAAATCAGCAAAGGTCGTCACGTCGTTGTCGTTGGTACCCAATGGGGAGATGAAGGCAAAGGTAAATTGGTCGATTGGCTCACAGAGACCGCTACCGGTGTTGTGCGTTTCCAAGGTGGCCACAACGCTGGCCACACACTGGTGATCAACGGTGTGAAAACGGCACTGCATTTGATTCCCAGCGGCATCATGCGCCCTGGCGTTAAGTGCTACATCGGCAACGGTGTAGTGCTGTCAGCTACTAAATTACTAGAAGAAATTGCAGGTTTAGAGAAAGCTGGCGTTGAAGTGCGTTCACGCTTGCGCATTAGTGAAGCTTGTCCATTGATTCTTCCCTACCATGCCGCGATTGACATTGCGCGTGAAGCCGCCAAAGAAAAAGCTGGGACTGCCAAAATTGGAACCACTGGACGCGGAATTGGTCCAGCTTACGAAGACAAAGTCGCGCGTCGCGCATTGCGTGTACAAGACCTCAAGCATCCTGAACGATTCGCTACCAAGTTGCGTGAGAACTTGGAATTGCATAACCATATCTTGACGGACATCTTGCATGCGCCAGCCATTGACTTCGACACCGTCTTCAAAGAAGCCATGGCCTATGCCAAGGAAATTTTGCCGATGATGGCCGATGTGTCGTTGGAGTTAAACCAAGCACATACCCAGGGCGCTAATTTGTTGTTTGAAGGTGCGCAAGGCACTTTGTTGGATGTGGACCACGGCACTTATCCCTTTGTTACATCTAGTAACTGTGTAGCTGGTAATGCCGCTGCAGGCTCAGGCGTAGGTCCTAATTTATTGCACTACATCTTGGGCATCACCAAAGCCTATTGCACCCGTGTGGGTGGCGGCCCTTTCCCAACCGAGTTAGATTGGGAAAAAGAAGGTACCCCTGGTTATCACATGTCGACGGTAGGCGCTGAAAAAGGCGTGACAACCGGTCGTTCACGTCGATGCGGTTGGTTTGATGCAGCTCTGCTCAAGCGCAGCGCGCAAGTCAACGGCTTGAGTGGCCTGTGTATCACCAAGCTCGATGTGTTGGATGGCCTCAAAGAATTGTTGCTGTGTGTGGGCTATGAATTAGACGGCAAGAAAATCGACATCCTCCCCATGGGCGCAGATGAAATATCGCGCTGCAAGCCCATTTACGAAACCATTCCCGGTTGGAGCGTCAGCACAGTGGGCGTGACAGATTACGCCAAACTGCCCCCCGAAGCGCAACACTATTTGAATCGTATTTCTGCGACCACAGGCGTACCGATTCATATGGTCTCGACCAGCCCAGATCGCGACCACACTATTTTGTTACGTCACCCTTTTGCCGCATAACTCGGCTATCTTTTTAAAGGACTTTCACCATGTTGACTGAAGACGGCAAGCACCTGTATGTGTCTTATGACGAATACCACAACCTCATCGAAAAGCTTGCGATCAAAATTCACCAATCAGGTTGGGAGTTCGACACTATTTTGTGTTTAGCACGTGGCGGTATGCGCCCTGGCGACATCTTGTCGCGCATTTTTGACAAGCCACTCGCCATCATGTCGACCAGTTCGTACCGTGCTGATGCCGGTACGATTCAAGGCCATTTGGATATTGCCCGTTTCATCACCACACCCAAAGGTGAAATTGCTGGACGTGTTTTATTGGTAGACGACTTGGCTGATACAGGCCATACGCTCAAAGCCGTGTTAGATCAGCTTAAAAATAACTACAAACCCATTACCGAGTTGCGCAGTGCTGTGATTTGGACCAAAGGTGTGTCTTCATTTGACCCAGATTTCTCGGTTGAATACCTGCCCACCAACCCTTGGATCCACCAGCCTTTTGAGGGCTACGACGCATTGCGTCCGGCGGGTTTGATGGAGAAATGGAAGGTCTAACTTCCATGGCCAATAAGCCACCACCCTTGTCGAGTAATACGGCAAGTATTCACCATCCCTATCAAGCCCCTGAGGGCTTTGTATCTCCGCAAGTTCCGGTTTACAAAGGTTCCACTGTTATTTTCCCCAACACAGCTGCTATGCGTGAACGGCAGTGGTTGGACAAGTCTTCTTATACGTACGGGCTTCACGGCACTCCCACAACTTTTACGTTGGAAGAGCGTTTAGCAAGTTTAGAAGGTGGCACCCACTGCATATTGACGCCTAGTGGCTTGGCTGCTATTGCACAGGTGGACTTCGCATTGCTTAAAACAGGCGATGAAGTATTGATTCCTGACAATGCCTACGCACCCAACCAATCATTGGCTTTAGGTGAATTGCAAAATTTTGGAATTACCCACCAGCGCTATGACCCGCTTAATGTGGACGACCTGGCACAACGGATCACCTCAAAAACCCGACTTGTGTGGTTAGAGGCGGCGGGCTCAGTCACCATGGAGTTTCCTGATTTGGTGGCGCAAGTTACTTTATGTAAGTCGCGTGGTGTTTTGTGTGCCCTAGACAACACATGGGGTGCAGGTTTGGCATTCAATGCGTTTGATCTCATGCCAGGGCAGGGCGCTGAGCCAATGGGTGTTGATATAACCATTCACGCTTTGACCAAATACCCCAGTGGCGGCGGTGATGTGTTGATGGGAAGCATCATCACACGCAATGACGCCCTAGCTCGCACCATCAAACTGAGTCATATGCGTCTTGGTACAGGTGTCGGCGCCAACGATGTAGAGACTTTGCTGCGTTCTTTGCCAACGCTAGAAATGCGCTACACATCGCAAGACCAAAACGCGAGAGAAATCGCCAGCTGGTGTGAAAGCCAACCCGTATTTGCGCAAGTGTTGCATCCAGCATTGCCAAAGTCCCCTGGCCACATCCATTGGCAAAAGCTGTGTGTAGGCGAGCAATACCCAAAAGGCCGTGCCGCTGGTATTTTTAGTGTGGTGGTAGATGCTCAGTTTTCCACTACACAAGTGGATGCTTTTTGTGATGCTTTACGCATCTTCAAAATTGGCTATAGCTGGGCTGGCCCTATGAGCTTGGTGGTGCCTTACCAAAAACAAAATATTCGCACCTTACCAGCACCACATTTAAAGCTTGGAACGGTTGTCCGGTTCTGTATTGGATTCGAAGACGTTGCCGATTTACAGGCAGATATTGAGCAGGCTATTCACGCAGCACTGGTGTGACAACACGTCAAGTGCCAGTGGTACTTGCGATTAATCCACGCGCTAGTAAACCCATCGTTTCTTCGTTTCTATTAATGGCTTCGCATACTCTGTGGCTTTCAAACCGCGCAAAATTACGGCGCATAGAAC
>JBAXNJ010000065.1:0-7512 GCA_037133815.1 Betaproteobacteria bacterium | reverse complement strand
GAGATTTGTAAGCGCAGCGCCTCGATGCGTTTTTTAAGGTTGTCATCCGCGTTGAGTTCAATGACAGACTCATAGCCTGTGCGATCTATGTCGCTGGCTTTGAAGATGACCAAAGGCATGCCGTTATCTATGCACGTGACATCCAAAGTGAACGGTGCAAAGCCCTCACCTGTCACGGTGATGGTGTCTTTGACTTGCCCAGTCGGCAGCAAAGAAGAACAGACAGAACCCGCGGTATCAAGGAAGTTGATGGTGATAGGTGCTGAACTACCAGGTGCGCCGTCTATGCGGGCGTCGCCTACGTATTCGACATAACGTTTAGCTGAGGCAGTTCCGTTACTTGAAGTACCGACATTGGTCGCAGGTTGCAAAGGCGTTTGCACCGTGATGTCACAAGCCATATCGGTATTGAGTGTCATGACGCGAAAGGTGCTGCTGTCACCTTGCGCCTGCACCAAACCGGTTTCGAGTGCAAAAGGCACAACGCCTGCCAACATATTGCCGCAATTGGGTGTGGTGTCGACCGTGTCTTTGTCTGGTTGCAATTGGGCAAACAAGAAATCGATGTCCACGCCAGGCTTGGTGCTCTTGCGCACGATCGCCACTTTGCTGGTGAGTGGATGCGCACCGCCTAAACCGTCAATTTGCCGCTTATCGGGTGAACCCATCACCGACAACAACACACGGTCCCGTGTTGCTTTGTCCGTTGGCAAATCAGATTCTTTGAAAAATGGACCCTTAGAGGTTCCGCCGCGCATAAAAAGACAAGGGATAGGCGTTTGCATGGACTGTATTTTGGGGGCAAGAAGCCAAAGATCCTAGCTTAAACAGCGCCCGACAAAACCATTAGGCAGAAGTATCTCGTGCATTGTTGAAAAGTACCCCCTAAATGCACGACACTACTCGGTGTTCCTTCTTTAGCGATTCCAATTAGCCATGTTAAAAACAAAAAAAGCCTTGCTTAAGCATGTGCACGAAGAGGTGTACTGCCATCTGGGCGTTTCCAAAATTGCTGGAATTGGCGTATTCGCCTTGCGCCAAATCCCCAAAGGAATCGATCCATTGCGTAGTTGGCTCCCAACCAAAGAGCTCTCTATTACTTTGGAGGAACTCAATAAACTCCCAACCCCTGTTCGAAAACATATTCATATGTTTTGCTATGTAGACAACAAAAAGAAAAAGGCGGATGTTCCGGTCTATGGCATGAACACTAAGAACATGTCGGTGTATCTGAACCACTCCAAAAAGCCTAGCCTGAAATTCACCAAAGTCGGCGAACTGGTTTCACTCAGGCAAATCGATGCCGGTGAAGAACTCACCATTGACTACGACAAAAGCTTTGGAGATAGGCACGTTTTTAAATAAACATGCAGGGTTAAGCCCCCGAGATTAATCCTCGTGCGTGGCTTGCGCTGGCACTACCGGGGTGGGAGGTGGTGCTTTTACCAACACATGGGGTGTTTGGCGATAAATTTGGTTAAGTTGCTCGGGACTAAAGTCCACATGCAAGGGTGATGTGGGGTCCAACACGATGTCGTGGTCTAGATCTGTCAAGGCTACTGCGTAAATAGGTTCGTAATCGGTGACGAACAAGGCTTTGTAACCGTAGTCATCCACTGGGCCCAAGTTGTAATACTTGTACCCGTTCTTGGCAGCCCACTTAGAAGCCAACAAGCAAGCATAAATGCCAGGAGAGCGGTTTTTAAAGTCGCGATTCCATTGGCAGAAACTGCCATATACCTGCTGATACTTGGGCAAAAGCACCGACACATCGGTCAAAACCAACTCGCCTTCGCTGTCATGCACTTGCAAAATCAGCACATCGAGGGTTTGGATGTAGTCTAAAAAGCCTTCAATCTCACGGTCGTCGATTTCATAGGACTCGAAATGCTCGCCACCCATGACGAACAAATCTTCTAAGGTGAGCGCACTTCCAGGAACCACGGATTCCGTACAACTAAAAGTTTTGTACATTTTTTCGAGCTCGCGAAATTTGCGCTCTCGACGTGGCTCAGTCCAAAATGTTTCGTCAGAAACATGTACCAAACCATATTTGTCATTGATAGGCACACCAAACTGGCTATCTGGAGGCAAGGCGTAGACCACAAAGGGCCGTGGCGCTTGGGCCATCATTTCATGCGAAACATCTATATAGGGACACAAAGCGTCCCAGCGGCTGGTGTAGTAGTGGATATCGTTATGGTGGCTGTCTACGCACAAATTGTCTTGGGTCCAAGTTTGGTAGCCCACTTGCTGAACTTCTGCCACCGGTTGCTCGTGGGCAAGGATGGATGGTGCTTCGTGGTGCTCCGATAACTCGGGCATGCGCAATGCCATAGAACCGCTCATTTTTGTACTTCCTTCTTCAAGGGCTGTGCAGGTAATTTTTTCAACTCAAAGTAACTGGTGTCTACCGCATAGTTGCTTTTTAAAAAGGCACTATCTGATTTCATGTGCTTTTTGATGCTAGTGGCCATGGCTGCCAAATGTTTAGAGGCAACGCTTTTGGGCGAAGCGAGTTGCTCGACATACTCGGGCATGATGGGGCATTCCACATCGAAATAAAAGGTCTGCGATTTGGGATTGAAAGATAGAGGGTAGAGCTTGCAAGAGAAGGGTTTCTCTTCCCCTAGAACACATCCCTTAGGGCCTAGGTGCTCGCAGTTGCCATTCATGCAAAGTTGCCCATGCTTTAATTTTTCTTTGGCTGTCAGAGTTATCTCCAGCTCTGGAAATCCTGGGTCAACGTGACAACATCTTTGGCACTGAGCACAATTTTCAAAGGGCACGAAAGCCCCATTCGAAAAAATTTAAACACTGAGCGTTACTCAGATGTGCCATAAGAAACTATCCCTTTTACGTTTTTATATCTGATATTTTAAACGTCAACCAACAAACAAGAGTTTAATCAAAAAATCAGAGCTTACAAAAACTTTCCGCGAACTACTAATTCACGAATCGGCTTACGTGGATTAGGCGACTCTCTTTCACGTAACGCATCAGGTAAAACACTAGGGTCTCCGCGTTTACCAATTGCAACAAGCGCGTGTAATTGATGATCATTTGGAAGGTTGATTGCAGAAGAAGCCTTTTCAAAGTCGATGCCTCCCATCGCATGCAAATACCATCCAGAGAATGTGGCTTGGATTGCCAAACATGCCCATGCGGCACCCGTATCAAATGTGTGGGCACCGTTGGGTACAGGTGCTTGAGCACCGGGCGGCGTACATAGTTTGAAGGAAGTCACAGCAACCAAAGCGGCAGCCTTGGGCGCCCATTGCTGATTGGCAGCGTTCATGCTCTCAGCCAAAGGCTGAAAGAAAGAATCACCTCTCAAAGCATAAGCAAACCGCCAAGGTTGCGCGTTAAAGGATGAAGGTGCCCATCGTGCGGCTTCCAATATGGTCAAAAGTTCGTCTTCTGTGATTGCCTCATTTGAAAAAGATCTAGGAGACCAACGATCAGTAAACACAGAATGGATGGGATGGTCTGCTTTGCGTTTGTTTTCAATGGGGAAATCTGACATTTTGACTTTCTTAAAAATTTAAGTTACGCACTATACATAAGTTGCCACATCCTAAATGGCGTCAGCGGCATTTGTAATTGCGAACTCAGTTGCTTTTTTCCATGACGCGCCAAGGCATCTGCAACCGCATTCACCACCGCAGGTGTTGCGCCAATCGTCCCTAATTCACCTACACCTTTGACACCCAACACATTGTTTTTGCATGGAATACTAGGGTCCATATAGGTAGAAAACATTTGCGGCATCACATCCGCATGTGCCATCGCGTAGTCCATCAAACTTCCTGTAAGCAGTTGGCCAGTCTCTTCGTCATAAACCACTTGCTCTAACAAAGCTTGACCAATGCCTTGCACCGCACCGCCATCTAACTGCCCGCGAACAATGGTGGGGTTGACGATACGCCCCACATCATTGACCGAGGTGTAAGACACAACGCCAACAGCACCAGTTTGCGGATCGAGTTCGACTTCACATACATGGCAACCATTAGGCCAAGTAGGTCCATTGGCAGTGGTGGTCGATTGCAATTCAATCCGTTTATTGGGTTGCTTGGCAGCCAAGGCTGCCAAAGTAATTTTGAGGTCTGTTCCAGCCACCAAAAACTCACCGCTAGCGTATTGCAAATCTTGGGCAGAGGCTTCCAAAGCTTCGGCAGCTAACTCTTTGGCTTTGTCCAAAGTTTTTTCTGCCCCCACATGTACCGCAGAACCGCCTGTAAATAATGAGCGCGAACCGGCACTACCAAAACCATTGCTTTGGTCTGTGTCTCCCATATGAATACGCACCTGCGATAAGGGGACACCAAAAATATCGACCACTAACTGCGCCAAAGAGGTAGCAATACCCTGCCCCATCGCATTCACTGCGGTGTAGACCTCAATCACCCCATCGTCCAAGACTTTGACTTGCACGTTTTCTTCTAAGGCATTGCCGCCCGTCCACTCTAAGAAGGTAGCAATGCCTAAACCACGCCAAAGTCCTTTGCTCGCAGATGCTTTCGCTCTGGCTTCAAACCCACTCCAATCTGCTTTCTCTAAGCCTTGGTTCATGATGGATTCAAAATTACCTGTGTCATAGGATTGGCCCATGGGGTTTTTGTAAGGCATTTGTTGCGGTTGCACAAAATTTTGGCGACGCAAAGCGATGCGATCGATGCCCGATTGGCGTGCCGCCTCGTCCATCAGTCTTTCGATGTTGTAAATCGCCTCAGGACGTCCCGCACCACGGTAAGCACCCGTCGTTGCGGTATTTGTCAAAACTGTCGTGAAATGAAAATCAATGAGCGGTATGTCATAAACACTAGTTTGTACCCAAGGACCAATCATTAGTTGAATGGCAACACCTGTCATAGAAGGGTAAGCCCCCACGTTAGCCAAGGTATGAATGCGTAGACCAAGAATTTTGCCTTTTGCATCCAAGGCTAGCGATGCCTTACTAGAAATATCACGGCCATGTGCGCTGCTCAGAAACTCTTCACTGCGGTCTGCAATCCATTTGACAGGTTTTTGCAACTTGTTAGCAGCGAAAGCCACCACTACATCTTCAGGGTAAGCACCAGTTTTCATACCAAAGCCACCGCCCACATCACCAACAATGACGCGCACTTTCTCAGTTGGCAAACCCAAGAGATCGCAGACCAAGGTACGCACACCCGTTGGCATTTGGCTACTCATACGAATTACCAAACGCCCAGCTTCTGTATAAGCCAAGATGCTGCGTGGCTCAATCGTCACCGCCATTAAGCGTTGGTTGTGTATTTCTAAAGACACCACATGCGCTGCTTGCGCAAACGCTTTTTCAGTTGCGGCAGCATCACCATAGCGTGTCTCAGCCACGCGGTTGTCTGGTGCATCGCTCAACAAAGGAGCGCCTGGTTTGAGTGCATCGTCAAAACTCACAGCGCATGGCAACTCTTCAAACTCAACCGTAATCGCTTCCATCGCATTACGCGCTTGCTCTAACGTATCTGCCACCACCGCAGCAATAGCTTCGCCGACATAACGCACGCGGTCTGACGCCAAGATGCGACGGTCAGCAGACGCAGCGGCAGAACCATCAGCACGGGTGAAGTTAATGGGGCGCGGCATGGGCTTCATTCCACCCTCGGCCAATTCTTTTCCAGTCACGACCAAATGCACACCCGGCATCGATTTAGCAGCGGATGTATCAATTTTCACAATACGCGCATGCGCATAGGGCGAACGGAAAAAGCAAATATGCGCTTGACCAACAGGCGCCACATCACTTGTATAGACACCCGCCCCTTTCAATAGTTGGTCATCCTCTAATCGTTGAACTGCTTGTCCACTTCCAAACCGCGTTGTCATCGTATTCACGTGCTTTTCTCCCGAGTTCGCAAAATAATAATTCAGTGTATCTTCATCAAAGGTATCTCGCTTGTCACTTGCGTGTGTTGCTCACAAGACAGTCTGATTTCAATACGCCACGATAATTCGTAAAGTATCTCTTAAACAAAGGACTCCCAAATGACACACCTCACCCTTGACCAAGCCACAAAAATTTTGCAAGGAGCACGCCAAGCTTCACGCGCTGCCAATTTCAAGCCCATGGGCATTGCAGTGCTAGATGCTTCTGGCCAATTGGTAGCCTTTGAACGCGAAGACGGCGCAAGTATGTTTCGCTTTGATATTGCGCGTGCAAAAGCTTGGGGAGCCGTTGGCTTTGGGGCATCTAGTCGTGTATTGGCTGAACGCGCTAAGGACAACCCTAACTTCTTTGTCACCTTGGCGGCAACCGCCGAAGGTAAATTTCTACCGCAACCCGGTGCTGTACTTATTAAAGACGCAGCCGGTCATATCTTGGGTGCGGCCGGCGCCAGCGGTGGTACGGGCGATGAAGACGAATTGATTTGCGCTGCTGGTGTGAAAGCAGCTGGCTTGGTGGTTGGTTAAACCAAATCTATGACAAACAAATTCGCACCAACTTTACCCACGGTTGGCATATATGGACTCGGCATCATGGGTGGCACCATGGCCGAGGCACTTTTGGAGCATGGCTACAAAGTATGCGGATTTGATATTGACGCAAAAGCTAAGAACCGCTTTAAAAAATATAGCGGTCAATTCTTGACCCATGCCAGCGATGTTGCGGCCCGAGCAGACATCGTGATTGTTTCTGTAGCCACTTCCAAAGCGTTGGAGCAAGTGACGCAGGCCATCGTCGATGGCCAACGCACTAGAAAAACAAAAACACCACCCATCGTCATTGAAACCAGCACCTTGACGATGGCCGATAAAAACCTTTGCGCCAAAACGCTCAAAAGCGTCGGTATCTCAGTACTCGATTGCCCGATCAGCGGCACCGCGGTGCGCATGAAAGATAGGGCGTGGACTATTTTTGCCAGTGGCCCCAAAGCCGCTTACAAAAAAGCCTTACCTGTTTTAGAGGTCTTCACCGACAACGTGCCTTATGTGGGCGTTTTTGGCAACGGCACCAAATTGAAGTTCTCAGCTAACCATTTGGTTGCCATCTACAACGTAGCCTATGCAGAATCGGTCGCGCTGGCCCGCAAGATGGGGGTGGACCCCCGCGAGGTGCTCAAACTATTTGGCAACAGCCCCGTGCTTGGCACGGGTGTCATGCGCTTACGCATGGGCATGATGGTGGAACGCAAATACAGCCCGCCGACTATGAAAGTCGAGGTCTGGCAAAAAGACATGGAAGTCATCGGTCAGATGGCTAAGTCGGTTAACTGCCCTACCCCGCTGTTTCAAACCGCTGCATCGATCTACACCGCCGCCATGGCGCAAGGTCTTTCGCAAGAAGACACTGCCTCCACCGCAGAGGTGTTTGCCAACATGGCAGGTATCCCCTAACGTTATTTAGCTTTACGCGCTTTTTTCTTGGCGGCTTTTTCTAGCGCTTCGATGATGGGCAACTCGTCACGTACGGCTTTGTAAGCGTCGAGTGCGGCAGGCCCACCGCAATAAAGAAAAGAATGCAAGATCAGCTCGCGCACTTCATCA
>JBAXNJ010000064.1:0-7576 GCA_037133815.1 Betaproteobacteria bacterium | reverse complement strand
CCTAAAGTTCGTCAGCCCCAGAAACAATGCGCCGAACAACATCAGGCGCAAATCCACGACTCACCAAAAAACGTACTTGCTTCCCACGCTCAGAGGCATCCGACGGAGGCGCACCAAACTTCTTGCGCCAAACCACCAAGGCACGCTCAAACTCCGTGCCCCGCATAGTTTGCACCGCCTCAGCAATATCGTCCGCCGGCAAACCTTTGGCCATTAACTCTTGCCGAACACGCGCCGCCCCGAGCTTGGTAGATCGCCGATTAACGACCGACTCGACCACGCGCTTTTCGTTGATGAAATCTTTAGCCGCCAAGAAATCCAACGCCTCGGTCAATTCACCCGGCGTTTCTTCGTGCGGTTTGAGCTTTTGCTCCAACTCTTTGCGCGAATGTTCGCGCTGCGACAACAGCCGCAGCGCGCGCCCTTTAAGAGAGGGCTTCGTCGCCAATCGCGCCACGGAGATTAGGCCTCGGCTTCTAGCGCCTCACGCGCTTGTCTTGCTGCCTTGGTTTCTTTGGGCTCTTTTACTTCCTTCGGCTCTTTGTCTTCTTTCGCAATAAAGCCTTCTACCGACTCAGCGAGCAATGGAATGCCCAAAGATTCGCGCACCTTGTTTTCGATCTCAAAAGCCAAGGCTTCGTTCTCACGCAAAAACTCGCGTGCGTTGTCACGGCCTTGCCCAATTTTTTCGCCTTGGTAGGCGTACCACGCACCAGACTTTTCGATCACCTTGGCGTTCACGCCCAGGTCAATGATCTCACCTTGACGGCTAATGCCTTCGCCGAACAATATGTCGAACTCTGCCATCTTGAACGGAGGCGCGACTTTGTTTTTAACCACTTTGACCCGGGTCTCGTTACCCACCGCCTCTTCGCCACGCTTGATCGTGCCGATACGACGAATGTCCAAACGTACCGACGCGTAGAACTTCAGCGCATTACCGCCCGTTGTGGTTTCGGGCGAACCAAACATCACACCGATCTTCATACGAATTTGATTAATGAAAATCACCGTGCAGTTGGTCTTCTTGATAGAAGCTGTCAACTTGCGCAAGGCTTGACTCATCAAACGGGCTTGCAGACCAGGCAAAGAGTCGCCCATGTCGCCCTCCAATTCAGCCTTAGGCGTAAGCGCAGCCACCGAGTCGATCACCACCAAATCTACCGCGCCAGAGCGCACCAAACTGTCCACAACTTCCAAAGCTTGCTCTCCCGTATCAGGCTGGCTGATCAACAAGTCTTGCAAATTCACACCGAGCTTTTGTGCGTACTGCGAATCCAACGCGTGCTCTGCGTCGACAAACGCGCATGTACCCCCCTGCTTTTGCATCTCGGCAATCACTTGCAACGTGAGCGTAGTTTTGCCAGAAGACTCTGGGCCGTAAATCTCGATCACGCGGCCACGGGGCAAACCGCCAACACCCAAGGCGATGTCCAAACCCAGTGAACCAGTAGAAACGACTTGGATATCGTCAATCACCTCGCCCTCACCCAGGCGCATGATCGTGCCCTTACCGAACTGTTTTTCAATCTGCGCCAGTGCGGCTTGCAGGGCTTTGGCTTTTTCGCTGTCTACGACTTGTGGCTTGGCATTCATAAAAATCTCCATTAAAAACAAAGGGTTACCGAAACTCTGCGCTACTGCATGCATCAACATGCTGGATGCTTGACCAGTACTTTATCCGAAAGTCAAAAGAAGTAAATAGATTTTTTGGTAAGTTTGCCTTACTATGTGAGCGGCACTAAAACCAGCCGTAAGTGCCACCCCCAAAAGGCGAGTAGCGGGTGCTTGTTGCGAGCGACATAAAGCGCGAAGCGTGGAGCCGCAACAAGTACCCGCTGCTCGCCGTGTTCGCACGAACACCGCCCAAGCACCAAACACATGTCCAAAAAACCAACCCCACACCAAGACTGGCGCCAATCCCACCTAGGTCGCCTCCTAGGCGCCGCCATGCGCAAATTCGATGACCGCGTTCTCTATCTCATGGCGAACAACGTAGACGTCCCACTCGCCCTCTCCAACCTAGCCGCCCGCGCCCAAGTCAGTGCCGCCCACATACATATCACCCGACACGTCAGCCTAGAGGGCTCACGCTTAAACGATCTCGCTGCCAGCGCTGGTATGACGAAGCAAGCCATGGGCGATCTTGTCACCCAATGCGAAGCCTGGGGCCTGGTTGAGCGCACCCCCGACCCACAAGACGCGCGTGCACGTCGCATCGTCTTCACGGCAACAGGCCTCGCATGGCTCAGAGGCTTTGAGCAAGCCGTCGCGCAAACCGAGGCCGAGTTCAAACAAGAAGTAGGCGCAGACGTTGCCACCGTGGTGAGCTTGGGTTTAGAGGTCTATGCAGGCGATTTCGCAAGCCGCGTGCACTGATTACAGGTGGTGGCTTATTTCTCTTCTAACCATAAAGTCAGTCTCGCACACGACAAGAAGAAGTTGGTACAACTACCAAGCACTAGGGTTAAGCCCCTACACGCCCCAACCCGTTTGTCTTAAAAATGGTCTTGTCTCATCGGGCTGTGTCTATGTCCCCATGCGGTACGCCTTATAAGTGTCGTCTCAAAGGTACATGTGCATTTCACATGTCGTGTTTTTAGGAGCTCATTCGATGTTGTATTCCACAAACTTCCGCTCGTTGCGCCGGCTTGCCACTGCTAGCGCTTTGGTTGGTGCATTCTTGGGCTTAATCAGCCCACAAGTTTTGGCACAGGCGGCCAACACCAAACCAATTCGTATAGGTGTGCCTACTTCTGTCCAATTGCAAGTAGGTCGCGACACGCTAACAGCCATCAAGATGGCAGTCGACGACATCAACAAAAAAGGCGGCGTGCTTGGACGCAAATTTGAGTTCGTCGCTGCCGACGAAACCGAAAACCCAGAGACAGGCATCAGTGCTATCAAAAAGCTCACGGCCGATGAAAAAGTAGATTTGCTCATAGGTGGCTACACCAGCGGCGTGACTTTGGCGCAACTTCCCCATATCTCTGCTGCCAAAACCATTTACTTAGGCGTTGGTGCAGCGTCTCCCTCCATTACCGCCAAAGTCAAACAAGACTACGACAACTACAAATACATCTTCCGCGTAGGCCCGATTAACGCTGCGCACCAAGCGCGCAGTTTGGTCGACTACATCTCCAATTTTGTGATCGGCGAACTCGGCTACAAAAACATCGCTATCGTCGGTGAAAACGCCAAGTGGGTACAAGACTTGGTCCCCGTGCTAGCCAAGGGCGCCAAAGAAGTAGGCGCTGACGTAAAGCTAACCGAGTTGTTTGACACCCAAACCTCTGACTTCTCGCCTTTGCTCGCCAAGGTCAAGTCCAGCGGCGCTCAGTACATGATCGTGGTGCTCTCGCATGCTTCAAGCGACGTGTTTGCCAAGCAGTGGCATGACGCGCAAGTGCCCGTGCCTTATGGAGGCATTGACGTCAAGAGCATGGACGGTGATTTCTACAGCCGCATTGGTGGCAAGTCTATTTCTGAGATCGCAGCCAACTTTGCTGTGCGAGCGCCCTTGACTAAAAAGACTGTGCCGTTCTTTGATGAGTTCAAAAAGAATTCGGCCAACTATCCTGTATATACCGCTTTTTTTGCTTATGACGCGGTCTACATCTATGCAGACGCTGTTAAACGCGCTGGCAGCTTTGACACCGACAAGGTCATCAAAGAGCTGGAGAAAACCAAGCATGAAGGTGTGGGCGGCGAAATCACCTTTGACGATATGCACGACGTGCAAACCGGCAAAGGCAAGATGAACCTCATCTTCGCCCAATGGCAAGACAAGGGCGAGCGCGCCGTGATCTACCCGAAAGAGTTACGCACTGGCAACTTCATCTTGCCCCCTTGGATGAAAAAATAAATTGGAAATACTGATTTATGGCGCTGTCACCAGCGCCATCTACGCCTTATTGGCCGTCGGCTTCACCCTGATCTTCGGAGTGGCCCGCATCCTGAACTTAGCCCACGGTTCGTTTTACGCGCTTGGCGCTTACGGCACCTATGTACTCACGTCTATCGTGGGGCTGCCTTTATGGAGCGCCGCCTTGATCGCAATTGCATTTGTGGCCGTGTTTGGCATCGTTGTGGAGAAAGTTTTAATTCGCCCGCTGCGCCACTCTCAGCTTGGCGTATTAATGATCTCTTTGGCCGTCGCATTAGTGGTTGAACAAACACTGTTCTTGGTGTTTGGCTCGGAGTACCGCAACGTTCCCTCTTTCGTCGACACCAAGATCAACTTAGGCGGCGTAGACGTAGCAGGACAACGCTTGCTCACCTTGGCCGTCGCTGCGGTGGCGATTGGTGCGTTGTATATATTTATCCAGTTCACCCGTTTGGGCAGTGCGATTTTGGCGATCTCACAAGACCCAGAAGCCGCCAAATACATGGGTATTCCTAGCGATAAGATTTTTTCGGTGGTGATGGCCATATCGGCTGCGCTCGCTGCATTGGCCGGCGTAATGGCGGGGCCTTTTTTATCAGTGCAGCCGTCCATGCATTTGTTGCCCATCGTCAAAGCGTTTGCGATTGTGGTGGTGGGTGGCTTGGGCTCGATTCCCGGCAGTATTGCAGCGGCGTTTTTATTGGGCTACGCAGAGACCTGTGTGGCGTATTTGATTTCTAGCAGCTGGACCGAAATCGTCTCGGTGTTGGCCACTTTGCTGATGTTGGTGTTTAGGCCTGCTGGCATTTTTGGCAAGCGCGCTGCGTTTTAAAAGGCCCTTGAATTCATGAAGGCGTTTCGCGGTTTAGACAACATCAGCGTAGTGGGAGGCTTGGGGGCTTTGGCCTTTTTAGGATTTTTGCCCACGCTGTTTCCCGGTAAATATTTGATTGGCGTGCTCACTGTTGCCGCCATCTACGGCATTTGGTCGGTAAGTTGGGACTTTATGTCTGGCCTGACGGGTCGTGAGAATTTTGGCCACTCCTTGTTCATTGGCGTTGGCGCCTACACCGCTGGCTTTTTGAATGTGCAGTTTGGATGGGGGCCTTGGTGGAGCTTGCCCGCGTCGATGGTGGTTGCGGCTTTTTTTGGGTTGATTCTGGGCTTTCCGACTTTGCGGCTGCGCGGGCCTTACTTTGCGCTCGCGATGTTGTCTGCCGCCGTCATCATGCAACGCTTGATGCTGATTTTCTGGGAATTCACCGGCGGTGAAGAAGGCATTCAAGACATCACACCACTCATCAAAGACCCTTTGCATTACTACTGGCTTGTTTTGGCCTTGCTAGGCGCCATCACATGGTTTCTGGCATGGATGGCACGTTCGCGTTGGGGGCTGATATTGCGCGCGATCCGCGGTGACGAGGCCACTTGTCTTGCGGCGGGCCTGCCCATCACCACCTACAAAATTGCCTCCCTCATCATCAGTGCCGCATTTGCCGGTTTGGGTGGCGCTTTGTATGCGCACTACCAGTTGCAAGTGAGTCCTCAATTGTTTGCCGTGGTGACATCGATCACCATCATCACCATGGTTTATGTGGGCGGCATGGGAACGATTTTTGGCCCCGTTGGCGGCGCCTTGTTGCTGACATTGATGACCGAAGGTTTGCGTAACTTTGGCGAGTGGCGCTTGATGGTCTACAGCTTGTTACTCATCTTCATCTTGTTCTTCTTGCCTAACGGCATCGTGGCGCCTACATGGAACAAGATACGGAATCTTTTCTCACAGGAGCGCCCATGACACACGCGCTACTTGAGGTCAAGCACCTCGATAAACACTTTGGCGGCTTGCATGTGTTGAAGGACATCAACATCACCGTGCAAGAGGGCGAAATCGTCGGCATCTTGGGGCCTAACGGCGCAGGCAAGACAACCCTATTTAACTTACTCACAGGGTTCATTCCAGCCGATGAGGGGCAAGTGCTGTTGCGCGGCAAGTCTTTGCGCGAAATGCGCTCTAACGACATCGTTGGATTGGGCGTTGCGCGCACGTTCCAGTTGTGTAGGCCGTTTGTTGGACTGACGGTGTTAGAAAACGTCTTGGTTGGCAGCCTTGGGCCCCGCGTGAAAACCGACGATATCGGTGCACGCGCCATGCATTTGCTCGATCAAGTGGGCTTGGCTGGCAAAGCGCAAACGGCTTCAGAGCTACTTTCTTATGGTGATTTACGCCGCCTGGAGATCGCCCGCGCGTTGGCCACCGGCCCAGAATTACTTCTGTTGGACGAGCCTTTCGCAGGCTTGGGATCCTCAGAAATTGAAGCACTGTCAGAATTGATTCGCAAACTGCACCGCGAGCAAAAGTTGACCATCATGTTGATTGAACACAAACTGCGCGAGTTCATGCAATTGGTCTCACGTGTGGTGGCGATCGATTTTGGCGAGGTGATCGCTGAGGGCGTGCCCGCCGATATCGTCAACAACCCGCGCGTGATCGAGGCTTACATCGGCCGGCAAAACCCGCTGGAGCAGCCCCAACATGCTTGATATCCAAAACCTCAGTGCCGCTTACGGCAAGGCCACGGCCTTAGAGAACATCACCTTGAATGTCATGCCCGGCGAGTTAGTTGCCGTGCTGGGCCCTAACGGTGCTGGTAAGTCTACCTTGCTCAAAGCCATTTCGCGCTCGTTGGCGTCGCAGGGCACTTTGACATTTGAAGGGCGCTCTTTGCACGAAGAGGCTACAGAAAACGTCGTTGGTTTAGGTATTTGCCATTGCCCCGAAGGTCGTCGACTGTTTCCTGAGTTGACCGTTGAGAAAAACCTGCAACTCGGCGCGTATTTGCGCAACGACAAACAAGCGGTAGCCAACGATATGCAGCGCGTGTTTGCGCTTTTCCCGATTCTGTCAGAGCGGGGCAGCCAGATTGTGAGTACCTTGTCGGGCGGTCAACAACAAATGGTGGCGATTGGACGCGCTTTGATGGGTGCGCCTAAATTGCTGTTGCTAGATGAACCCTCTGTCGGCATTGCACACCGCTTGAAGATGGAAATTTTTGCCGCTATCCAACAAATTCGCAGCCGCGGTGTGGCGATTTTGATGGCTGAGCAAGATGCGCAGTCCGCCTTGCAAATCGCCGATCGCGTGTATGTGCTAGAGCACGGTCTCGTGGCGCAAACAGGCTTCGCCAAAGACTTGGCAAAAGACGATCGGATTCGGCGCATTTATTTAGGGCTGAATTAAAACTTTACTTGGACTCTTGTGATGCAGCGCTTTGTATGGTCAAGGCTTTCGGCTCGACTTGCTCTTTCAATCTAAGCGGCTCTTGCACAGACTTAGGGCCCATACCAGCCACTTGCAAATAGCCTTGGCTCCACAGCCAAAACATCAGGTTGGCAAGCACCAGCAAAAAGGCCACATTACGCCAGACGGTTTTTGAACTCATTCAGACTCCCTCGATGGACGGTCGCACTCGCACTTCGGCGCTATTGATCAACTGCATGCCTTGCGGTGTCTCCACGCGCAGCACGCCCGTATTGTCTACGCCCCGCGCGGTTCCTTGGCGACCATCGCTCAGAGTCACTGGCATATCGCGCAATACATCTCTTTGCTGGAAGGCTGATTGCAATGGCGCGAAGCCTTTTGATTCGAAAGCCAATACCGCACCCAGCAAGGGCTGGGCAATCATGGCC
>JBAXNJ010000063.1:0-7673 GCA_037133815.1 Betaproteobacteria bacterium | reverse complement strand
ACTACCAATAAAAATATGGCCATCCGCCTGTGTAATAAGTTCACTAAAACTTTTTTTGTAGCTCCACTAGCAAAAGACCAAGCCAGATAAACCAACAAAGCACCAATCACCCAAAAATGCATTTGCGCAAAGAGTTCGTAAGAAAACAAAACTATCGGTTGCTTGCCAAAGGTAAAGCCAAGTTCTGGTGTGAAGAATTGTTGACTCACCCAAACATCTGCGTTAGGCACTGCTACAAAGAAAGCGACACATCCCACAAAGCTCAAGAGGTCTAGCCTAAAGAGGTGTTCCATCGTAGGCAGGGGGAAAGGGGTGAGCTTCAATGCACGCTTTCTGAAAGGAAGTGGCTGTATTTAAAGGCTATCGCACTAATTTCGTAAAATCTTGCAGTGCGGCTAACCAAAATTTTACTTGCTCTGACCACCAGCTGTGTCTTTCTGGCCTGGTGGTTCACCCACGGGATGCCAGCAAGCCTTGCACAAGATTTTTCAGCACTGCCTTGGACGGTTGTGGTCCTAGCCATCTTGGGATTGGTTCTCACTTACTTGTTGCGGGGTTGGCGCGTGTATCGCGAGTTCAAGCAATTTCCCAAAATGCGTTTTGGTGCTGCATTGCAGGTAGTGCTTTGGCATAACGCATCGGTCAATGTGATGCCATTTCGTACTGGTGAAGCAGCGTTTCCATGGTTGCTCTACCGCAGGTTTGATATTTCGCTTACACGGGCAACTGCTTCACTTCTGTGGTTGCGCATACAAGATGCTTGTGTGGTGCTGATGTTAGGAATTTGGGTGCTAGCTGATATCGAACTACTTGTGCGTGTGTTGCTGAGTATCGGGTTGGTGGTTGCCGCTTTTTTATTCGCCAAATGGAGTCGAACCGCCTCATCAACTTCTTTCACCCAATGGCCATGGAAATACCTGAATGGGTTTAGACAAGCCTTGGCTGAATCTAATGCGCATTCACCCGAAGGCTGGTGGATCACATTGGCCAATTGGTTGATCAAACTCAGTGTGCAAGCGATGCTGTTTGCAGCATTGCTGCAAGTTGGATTTCAAACTGGCTTGGCAGGGACTTTTGGCGCTGAATTGGCGGCCGTCACACCTTTGCAAGGCATTGCAGGCATTGGTAGCTATGAAGCCGCCAGTGCCGCAGCCATGCTGCCTTGGGGGGTGGAATGGTCGGTAGGATTGCGCATTGCACTGGTGGTGCACTTAGTGGTGCTTGTTTGCGCTTTGAGTTGCGCTGCGATTGCTGGACTTGTTTCTGCTTTGACACCCTCAGCGCCACCCGATATCGCTACATAAATGAATTGATGAACTGCCTCAATACATAAACCCTTCTACTTCTATGTCTACAACTTCCTCATTGCCTGACCATTCGCTCTCTATCGTCGTGCCCATGCACAACGAAATGGAGAATGTGGTGCCTTTGGTCACACGCGTTAAAGAGTGCTTAGGCAACTACCCATGGCCTTGGGAATTGATCTTGGTGGACGACGGCAGCACCGACGGCACGCGCGAAGCGATTGAACAAGCCGCAAAACAAAGCCAAGGGTTTGTGCGTTTGGTAGAACTCGCACGCAACTTTAAACAAACAGCTGCCATGCAAGCTGGCATAGACGCTGCGCGGGCCGATGTGATCGTGACCATGGACGGCGATTTGCAAAATGACCCCGTCGATATCCCACGCATGGTGGCAAGACTGTTGAATGAAGAACTCGATTTAGTCGCAGGTTGGCGCAAAGATCGTAAAGACAATATGGTGATGCGCAAGATCCCTTCGCAAATTGCAAATGCATTGATCGCGCGCATGACGGGCATCGCACTCAAAGACAACGGATGTAGCCTCAAAGTGTTTCGCGCCAGCACCTTAAAGCGTGTGCGTTTGTATGGCGAGATGCACCGTTTTATTCCAGCTTGGTTGTCTACCGTGACATCGAGCAAGCGCATTGCACAAGAAGTGGTGACGCACCATCCGCGTATCCATGGTGAATCTAAATACGGTATCTCGCGCACCTTCCGTGTTTTGCTTGATTTGTTTTTTGTTTATTTCTTTATGCGCTATCGGGCAAGGCCTGGGCATTTTTTTGGTGGCATTGGTTTGAGCTTAGTGGGTGCAGGCTCTTTAATCTTGACCTATCTTTCGTTCGTTAAGTTTTATCTAGGTGAAGATATTGGTACACGGCCTTTGTTGTTTGGTGGTTTTTTCTTGGTGATTGCAGGCGTACAAATGTTGACGACTGGCATCTTGGCCGAAGTGCTTGTGCGCGTGTTGTTTGAATCGGGCAACAGCAAATCGTATTTAGCGCGCGAAACGCTCGTGCCTGCGGCAAATGAAGGTTGGCATTTGCCCCACTAACTTGATGCAAGCCAAGCGCCCCGCCATTGTTCTGACTGTTTGCTTCCTTGTAGCGCTTGCTATTTGGCGCTTTATTGTGGCGAGCGCCCTGCCTTTTTCAATTGACGAAGCGTATTACGTAGCGTGGTCAAAAACCCCAGATTGGGGCTATTGGACCAAGCCGCCTTTGATTGCGTGGGCGATTGGTTCTGCACGTTGGGTCTGTGGCGAGTCGACCGGTTGTGTGCGCAGCATTGCATTGCTGAGTTTTCCTTTGACCAGCGCTATTGTGGGTGTGTTGACATGGCGAATTGCTAAGAATGTATGGGCTGCAGCGTGTGCAGCTATTTTGTTTGCCACCTTGCCTCTGGGTATGTTTTACGGCATTGCTGCAACGACAGATGCGTTGCTTTTGTTGTGCTGGGCTGCCGCGATGTGGAGTTTGTTAGAGGCCCTGCATGGCAAACACTGGGCTTGGATTGTTTTAGGTTTTTTTGTAGGGCTTGGTATGTTGGCCAAGTACTCGATGGCGGTGATTGGCCTGTCTATCGTGCTAACGCTTTTGCATCCGCAATGGCGTGCGCAATTTAAGATGCCTTGGGCTTATATCAGTGCATGCGTCGCTTTGATCGTGTTCGCTCCAAATATTGCTTGGAATTTGGCGAACCAGATGCCAACGTTTTCCCATACAGCTGGCATTTCGCATGGGGGCAATGGCTACGGACTCAACTGGCAGTCTTTGTTAGAGTTTGAAGCGGCGCAGGTGATTGTTGGTGGGCCTTTATTGGTAATTTCATTTGTTATGTGGTTGACGCGCAAAGAGTGGCGCGCCAATGCAGACGCATGGTTGTTGTTGTGTTTTGCATTGCCCATGTTGTTGGTGATATCTGCACAAGCATTGCTTGCGCGTGCCCATGCGAATTGGGCGTCGCCTGCGTATGTGGCTTTGACAGTTGCAAGCGTTGTGTTTCTATGGACTAGAAAAGGTTTTTTTGGCAAACCCGCTTTAGCGTTGACTTTGGTGATGAATTTGGTTCTTGGTGCGGTGCTCTACCATTTTGAAGCCCTGGTCGCTAAGCCACTGGGAATCACGCCATCTGCGCATACAGACCCCTATTGGGCACTGCGTAATTGGCCAGATACCATTGACGCGGTAAAGGGCACGCTGACAAACGCGCTACCCAAAGAAGAATGGCGCATTGCCTCTGACGACAGGGGCATGCTGTCGATTGCGCAAGCGGTTCTACACTTGCCTGCTGGCGCTGCCCTTGGGTGGCAACGCAGCGATGCGCCACAAAACCATTTTGAACAACGTTTTCCTTTGACTAAGACCCATCAACAACGCGTTCTTTTAGTGACGCAAGCTAGCCAAGCCGCGGTGTTGGCGCATTATCCGCATGCGCAATTTGCAAGACGAATCGACGCAGATAAATTGCCCGATGGCGCTTTGCATTTCACCGCTTGGTGGATTAACCCTTAATCAGCAACACCCGTATGTTGTTTCAAAAATCACTTCGCAAAGAGCTGGCCCGCAGTTTTGGCGCCACCTTAGTGGTGTTGGTCACGATTGTGATGACGATAATTTTGATCCGTATCTTGGGCCAAGCTTCAGCGGGCAAAGTCAATCCAACCGAAATCGGTTTGATCATGGGCTACAACTTGATTGGGCAGATGCCCACGGTGCTCACGCTGAGTTTGTTTATTGCCACCGTCAGCACGATTTCGCGCATGTATATGGAAAGCGAAATGGTGATTTGGCTCTCGAGCGGACAAAGCATGTGGTCGTTTGTGCGCCCCATCATTCAGTTCACTTGGCCCACACTGATAGTGGTGTTTGTGCTGGTGATTTTTGTCTGGCCCTGGTCTAACAGACAAACCACCGATTTGAAAGAACGCTTTGAGCGACGCGGTGATTTAGAACGCGTTGCACCTGGACAATTTCAAGAATCGGCCAATGGGTTACGGGTGTTTTTCATCGATAAGTCGAGCTTGCAAAACAAGCAGGGAAAGAATGTTTTTATCTCAGCCACTGACCACGGCAAACAATCGATGACGTCTTCGCACAGTGGCCACATTGAAATGATTGGCGAAGACCGATTCTTGATGTTAGATACTGGCCAGCGTGTAGAGCAAGGACTCGGACAAGTGGAGATGAAGGTCAGTGAATTCAAAATCTACGGCACCCGTACCGATGAAGACAGCGAAACTATCCCCCTACCCTCGACCCGGTCCATCCCCACCGTCGTTTTGCTACAAAACCCCACGCCCTCGAATATGGGCGAATTCAGTTGGCGCGTGGGTCTCATTGCATCCACCTTCAACTTAATGGTGATTGCCTTAGCTATTACCAGCGCCAACCCGCGCGTGGGACGCGGTGGCAACTTGGCTTTGGCGATGCTGATGTTCTTGACCTACACCAACTTCATCAACCTGGGCCAAGCCTTGGTCAACGACGGCAAGATCCAGTGGCTGGTGTTTTTGTTCGCCCTACATGGTGGAACTTTGCTGCTCAGCTTGGCTTGGCTGACGGTGCGGGCGAATAATTGGTCTTGGCGGCAGTTGTTGCCGAATAACAGAAAGCTACAGCCTCAATAAAAGACTTGACAAATGTTATTTCAATGTAATAACATTTAATTTATTCTTTTTGAACTAGGGCGCAATATGCAAGTCACTATCAGGCCATTTGGCAATTCTCGAGGCGTCATCATCCCAAAGCTAATGTTGGCGCAAGTTGGCTTGCAAGAATCTGCCGAAATTGAGGTCCATAACGGAACACTGGTTTTGCGCAAGCCCCAACCACAAGTTCGCGAGGGATGGGGTAAAGCTGCGCAATCTATTGCAGCGGTGGGAGAAGACGTTTTGGTTTTAGGCGATCAACCTCTAACAGATGAAGAGGATTGGCAGTGGTAAAGCGTGGAGATATCTGGTTAATTAACCTAGATCCCACCATTGGTAGCGAGATCAAAAAAACACGTCCCTGCGTGGTGGTGTCGCCTCCAGAGTTGAACGACCACTTACGCACGGTCATCGTTGCTCCTTTGACGTCTAAAGGGTTTGACGCGCCGTTTCGACCACAGCTAACATTTCAGGGCACCCAAGGGCGTATCTTGTTAGACCAACTCCGAGCAGTTGACAAAACACGTTTTGTGAAAAAACTCGGAAGTATTTCTTCTAGCACCCGCCAAAAGGTGCTCGGAGTTTTACAAGAAATTTTTACGGCATAACTGTGCGCAATAAAGTTGCCTAAGGTTTGTTTATTCAACAATCTCTAAGCCAACGATCTAAAATGATCGATTGCTTAAGAGGAAGACCCCATGCCCCGCACCCTGTATGACAAGATTTGGGACGAACACGTCGTCCACACCGAAGAAGACGGCACTGCCATCCTCTACATAGACCGCCATCTGGTGCACGAAGTCACCAGCCCCCAAGCGTTTGAAGGCATTCGCCAAGCCGGACGCAAGGTTTGGCGCGTCAGTTCCATCGTTGCTACCGCTGACCACAACACGCCAACCACCGGCTGGGAACGCGGCTACGACGGCATCACGGACCCCATCAGCAAAGAACAAGTAACCACCCTAGACGCCAACATCAAAGAATTTGGTGCTGCTGCGTTTTTCCCATTCCTGTCTAAACGCCAAGGCATCGTGCATGTGATTGGCCCTGAAAACGGTGCCACTTTGCCGGGTATGACTGTTGTTTGTGGCGACAGCCACACTTCTACCCACGGCGCTTTTGGCGCGTTGGCACACGGCATCGGCACTTCTGAGGTCGAGCATGTGATGGCAACACAAACTTTGCTGGCTAAAAAAGCCAAGAACATGCGCGTGTCGGTCGAAGGCACTACGCACAAAGGCGTCACTGCCAAAGACATCGTGCTCGCCATCATCGGCAAGATCGGCACTGCAGGTGGCACGGGTTACACCATTGAGTTCGCAGGCTCTGCGATTCGCGGCCTCAGCATGGAAGGCCGTATGACGCTTTGTAATATGGCCATCGAGGGCGGTGCGCGTGCTGGCTTGGTTGCGGTTGACGACAAAACTATCGAATACGTCAAAGGACGCTTGCTTTCTCCTGGCACGGACAAAGCGACAGGCAAGTTTGTCGGTGGTGCCGAGTGGGACCAAGCCCTAGCTTATTGGAAAACTTTGCACTCCGATGCAGATGCTAAGTTTGATGCAACGGTCGAGTTGAATGCTGCTGACATATTGCCCCAAGTCACATGGGGCACCTCACCTGAAATGGTCTTATCCATCGATGGCCGCGTGCCTGACCCCGACAAAGAAAAAGACGCCAACAAGCGCACTGCCATTGAGCGCGCCTTGACCTATATGGGCTTAGAACCCGGCAAAGCGTTGAATGATTTGTTTGTCGACAAAGTGTTTATTGGTTCGTGCACCAATAGCCGCATTGAAGACATGCGTGAAGCGGCGGCCGTAGTGAAAAAGCTCGGCTTGAAAGTCGCGAAAAATATCAAGTTGGCGATGGTGGTTCCCGGCTCTGGTTTGGTGAAAGAACAAGCCGAGCGCGAAGGCTTGCACGAGATTTTTAAAGCCGCTGGTTTTGAGTGGCGCGAACCCGGTTGCTCGATGTGTCTTGCCATGAATGCCGACCGCTTAGAGCCAGGCGAGCGTTGCGCTTCTACTAGCAACCGCAATTTTGAAGGTCGGCAAGGAAATGGTGGACGCACCCATTTGGTTAGTCCTGCCATGGCTGCTGCTGCTGCCGTCCACGGGCATTTTGTTGACGTGCGTAAATTCGCTTAAAGGCCATAAGACATGCAGAAATTCACCATACACAAAGGCCTCGTGGCTCCCATGGACCGCGAAAACGTCGACACCGACGCGATTATCCCTAAGCAGTTTTTGAAGTCGATCAAGAAAACGGGCTTCGGCCCTAACTTGTTTGACGCATGGCGTTACCTCGACCATGGCGAACCTGGCCAAGACCCCGCTAGCCGCAAACCCAATCCTGATTTCATTTTGAACCAAGCCCGATACGCTGGCGCCTCGATTTTGATAGCGCGTAAAAATTTCGGTTGTGGTTCATCTCGCGAACATGCGCCTTGGGCGTTGGACCAATTTGGCTTCAGGGCCATCTTGGCGCCGAGTTTTGCAGACATCTTTTTTAATAACAGTTTCAAAAACGGCTTGTTGCCCATCGTGTTACCTGAAGCGACGATGGACTTGTTGTTCAACGAAGCCCTGGCGTTTCCTGGACACGAACTCACTATTGATTTGGATAGGCAGGTCGTCGTACGAGCACAAGGTGAAGAAATCCCGTTTGAGGTGCAAGCCTTCCGCAAGTTTTGTCTGATCAATGGTTTTGACGACATC
>JBAXNJ010000062.1:0-7705 GCA_037133815.1 Betaproteobacteria bacterium | reverse complement strand
CATGGGTGGGTGCGATAAAACCACCCCGGGGTGGTTTTATCGCACCCACCCATGAGAACTGCACCGTCAATAGGATGGCTTCGAATCAGTTCTTCTGTTTCCATAGCCAACAAGTTGCGATAAAGCATAGGGGAGGGGCGGACAAACGCTTCAGCTAATGAGAGCGCAGGTAATTCCAAGGGCATGCCGCCAGCTTGCAAGATGCCACGTTTGACATCTTCTACGCGTTGTTTGAAATGCGTATGGCAAGGATTGATGTCAGACCAAGTATTGATGATGGCGATAACGGGTTTGCCTACCCAGTCTTCAGGATCTAAGCCCAATTGCATGGCGCGCGAGCGGTGACCAAAGGAGCGCAGGTCGTCGGGTTTGAACCAGCGTGCGCTTCGCAGAGAGTCGGGGGATTTTTTGTTAAGTTTGTTTGGCATAAATTAACTTTTGAGAATTCCAACCATCTTAGCCAAGTTGGAAATTGGGGGATATTTACTCAGATGGTAATTAATGTAAATATATAAATTGACAAAATATATTAAATTGTATTAATATATGTATATGTCAAAAACTACGCGCGCCCTATCACAGCTACCGCCCGCTACCGCGGCGGCCCTTGAAAAGCTTGGGGCAGATTTGGCGGTTGCGCGCTTGCGACGTAAAGAGTCGCTAAGAACTTGGGCGCATCGTATGGGCGTTTCAGTGCCTACGCTTCAGCGGATGGAGTCGGGTGACCCCGCTGTGGGGATAGGTATCGTGGCAACTGCGCTTTGGCTGATACAACGTGATGGCGAATTAAGCAAACTCGCTGCGCCAGAACAAGACCTGGGCGCCATTGAAATGGATATTCGCAAGGCGGTTGAACTTGGGCGCGCGCGCGCGCGTGTATCGGCAGACGCCCGAACAAATGCAAAACAGTCTTGAGCCTGATATGCGACTAGATGATTTGTACCTTTGGTATTTAGAAAACCCCCAAGTACCGCAATTGGTCGGTGCGTTGAAATTGGTTGCCGCTGGAAAAGGTGTTTCTCTGCGCTACGACCAGGATTGGCTGGTCAATGGGTTCGCTTTGAGTGAAGACTTACCGCTGGTAGACACTGAATTTTTACCCTTAGGTCGTTTTTTAACAGATGTCCCTCGAGCTGTAGGCGCAGTAGATGACGCGCGGCCTGACCGTTGGGGTGAGAAAGTAATTCGTTTTGTAGACAAGCCGCAGCGTTTGTCCTTAATGGAGTATTTGTATTACGCTGGGGATGACCGTTTCGGAGCGCTGGGTGTTTCCACTTCGCAGATTCAATATGTGCCACGGACTTCGAGTCCATTGCCTAGGCTTGAAGATGCACAGCAACTGAGCGAAGTGGTCGCCAAAATTGAAGCCTCGGAATCTTTGACGGCGTTGGAGACCAAGATCATTGCGGGAGGTGGTAGCCCGCTAGGTGGTGCCAAGCCCAAGGCGTTAATCAGCATAGATGGCCAGCAGTGGGTCATTAAGTTCTTTAACAATGAACCGGTGGATGCCCCCTTGGTTGAACATGCCACGATGACACTAGCCAAACGGGCGGGTATCACAGTAGCTGAAACGAAAGTTATTGCCATCGCTGGTTTGCATGCGTTGCTTATTCGTCGTTTTGACAGAGAGCCAGGACGAAGGATTCATAGCATTTCAGCGGGAACGGCCATTCGAGCGGCTGCGCCCAATGGAGACTCATTGCAAATGGGCTACCCCGAGGTTGCACGGCTACTTCGCAGAGTTGGTATTACGCAGGCTAATGTGAACCAACAAGACGCGCAAGAGTTATTTCGGCGCATGGTTTTCAATATCCTCATTGACAACACAGATGACCACGAGAAAAACCATTCATTGTTAGTGATTCATCCTTTTGAGCATGGTCGCTTGAAGTTGGCTCCTGCCTACGATGTACTTCCAACCAACTCAGGCCAAGGCTACCAAGAATTTATCTGCGGATTACTTGGGCAAGAATCCACGCTTGAAAACGCTATGTCGCAATGTGATGCGTTTGGCTTGTTGCCAGATGAAGCGGCAGATCAGATTCTTCAAGTTATTACCGCAGTGAACGACTGGAAGCTGCATTTCTCACAAACTGGCGTGACCCCCAAAGATATTGATAGCTTGGTGCAACAGATAGACGGGGCGTACCTATTGAATCAACGCATGAATTTTGACGCATCCAAATTTAAAAATTTACCTACCAAGAAAATACGTTCAAGCCCATTTAAAACAAAATGAAAGTTGGACTCGGTAGGTAATCTAACGTTTCATTGCTGCCAAATACTGACCAAACTCAGCGCCTGTTTCAGGATGGCGCAGCGCAAATTCAACCGTAGCTTTTAAAAAGCCAATTTTGCTGCCGCAGTCGTAACGAACGCCTTCATAGGCGTAGGCATACACAGCTTCTTCTGCGAGCATGCTTTGAATCGCGTCTGTCAGTTGGTATTCGCCACCAGCTCCAGGCTTTAAACCGTCTATGTGTTTGAAGATAGAGGGCGTGAAGATATAGCGCCCCACCACACCTTGGTCAGAGGGCGCGTCTTTAGGTTCGGGCTTTTCAACAATTTGCGACATTTTGGTGAGTCTGTCGCCTGCGGAAGTGCCTTTAACTACGCCGTACGATTTACTTTGCTCAGGCAGTATTTTTTCGACTGCCACGATAGAGCTACGGTAGTGCTTGAACATTTCCACCATTTGTTTTAAGACGCCGGGCTGGTGGTCGAGTAAGTCGTCCGCCAAGATCACTGCAAAGGGATCGTTACCTACCAATTTGGCGGCGCAGTTCACAGCGTGTCCAAGGCCTAAGGCCTCGGGTTGACGCACATAGACGCAATTCACATTGACGGGTTTGATGTTGCGCACTAGTTCTAAAAGTGCGGTTTTGTTTTTTTGTTCTAACTCGTGTTCGAGTTCGAAAGATTTATCAAAGTGGTCTTCAATGCTGCGTTTGCTGCGGCCTGTGACAAAAATCATCTCAGTAATACCGGCTTCAATGGCTTCTTCTACCGCGTATTGAATCAATGGCTTATCTACGATGCACAGCATTTCCTTAGGACTTGCTTTGGTGGCTGGCAAAAAACGGGTGCCAAGGCCTGCAACAGGAAATACGGCTTTTTTGATGTCGTTCATAGAGTTTTGAGCAGTTTTAAGGTGTGTTGGGAACTATATCTTCGAGAAAAATCAACTCAGATTTGTATTCTGTAATACATATGGAGCGTAACAGTCATGAAATATTAATCTGTCAAAATGACATATTCGAGAAAAATTAGTTAAAACTTATGAAAATTTCTGTTTTTGGCACTGGTTATGTGGGCTTGGTTCAGGGTGCAATTCTCGCTGACGCCGGCCACCAAGTGATATGCGTGGATATTGACGAGGCCAAGTTAGCCCGATTACGCAAAGGCGAAATTCCTATTTTTGAACCCGGCTTAGAGCCTTTAGTCAAAGCTAACTTCGCTGAGGGGCGCTTGCAATTTACCTCTAACGCGGCTGAAGCTATCGCCCAATCTGAAATCCAATTTATCGCTGTAGGCACACCACCCAATGAAGATGGCAGCGCTGATTTGCAGCATGTCTTGAAAGTCGCTAAAACCATTGCCCAACATATCGATGGCTATGCGGTGATTGTTGATAAATCTACCGTACCTGTAGGCACTGCAGACAAAGTGAAAGAAGCCGTCGCGCAGGTATTGAAAGAGCGTGGCGTTAATTTTGAATACGACGTTGTATCTAACCCAGAGTTTTTAAAAGAAGGTGCAGCCGTTGTCGATTGCCAGCGACCAGACCGCATCGTGATTGGCACCGATAGCCCCCGCGCTGAAAAACTCTTGCGTGAGTTGTATGAGCCTTTCAACCGCAACCACGACAAAATTTTGGTGATGGGTGTTCGCAGTGCAGAGTTGACAAAGTACGCTGCCAATTGCATGTTGGCCACCAAAATCAGTTTTATGAATGAGATGGCGAACTTGGCCGAGCGTTTGGGCGCTGATATTGAAGACGTGCGCCAAGGCATTGGCAGCGACTCGCGCATTGGTTACCACTTTATTTATCCTGGTGCGGGTTACGGTGGTAGTTGCTTTCCCAAAGACGTAAGTGCCTTGGTGTATACCGCGCAACAACTGGGGTTCCAACCCAAATTGCTTGAGGCCGTAGAAGCACGCAATCATGACCAAAAACGTGTGTTGTTTGACAAGATCAACACGTATTTCAAAGGCAACCTAAAAGGCAAAACTATCGCTTTATGGGGTTTGTCTTTCAAGCCTAATACTGACGATATGCGCGAAGCACCCAGCCGCATATTGATGGAAGCTTTGTGGCAAGCCGGTGCCAAAGTGCAAGCCTATGATCCCGCAGCGATGGAAGAGGTGCAACATATTTATGGTGCGCGCGCCGATCTGATGTTGTGTGGCACCAAAGAAGCGGCGCTCTCAGGAGCAGACGCTTTGGCCATCATGACCGAGTGGCGCCAATTCAAAGCGCCTGACTTTGATGGCATTCATAAGGCATTGAAGAATCCGGTCATATTTGACGGTAGAAACTTGTATGAACCAGCTCGTATGCGCGAGCGTGGGTTTAACTATTTCGGCATAGGAAGATAAGTCATGATTCCTGTCATTCTGTCGGGCGGAAGTGGTTCGCGTTTGTGGCCTTTGTCGCGCTCGATGCGACCCAAGCAGTTTTTAGGAGTGACGGATACGCTGAGTCTTTTTCAGCTCACTTTGAAACGCTTAGAAGGTACTAACGGCAAATCACCTGTTCACCCCATCATTGTGGCCAACGCAGACCATCGGTTTTTGGTGGGCGAGCAATGCAGAGAGATGGGCATCACACCTGCAGATATTTTGTTAGAGCCTGTTGCGCGTAACACGGCACCTGCGATTGCCGCTGCTGCTTTTGCAGCGCTGGCAACTGCGGCTAAAGATGAAGATCCTGTCTTGTTAGTTTTACCTTCTGACCATGTGTTTGCCGACGTGCCTGCTTTTCATCGTGCTGTGGCAGTTGGGTTGCAAGCAGCTGAAGTTGGCAGCATGGTGACTTTTGGCATTGTTCCAACCCATCCAGAAACTGGTTATGGCTATGTAAAAGCAGCTCAAGCACTAACCCCCGAAAGTGCAGTACCAGTAGAAAAGTTTGTGGAGAAACCCAATCTCGAAACTGCGCAAGCCTATATCCAAGACGGTGGTTACACATGGAACAGCGGCATGTTTATGTTCAAAGCTTCGGTGTTTTTAGAAGAGCTGGCAACTTGTAACCCTGCTATGCATGCCGCCTGTCAAGCCGCATGGAATACGTCGAAAAAAGATTTTGAGTTTGTGCGCTTAGACGCAGAAGCGTTTGCCAAATGTCCGTCTGACTCGGTGGACTATGCGGTGATGGAACGCACTAAAAAAGCAGTGGTAGTGCCTCTCGACGCTGGTTGGAATGATGTAGGCGCGTGGTCTGCGGTCTGGCAAGTGTTGCCGCAAGATGCGCAAGGCAATGCTGTGAGAGGCGATGTCATCTTGCATGACACAAGCAATAGCTTTGTACATGCCGACAGACGATTGGTCTCACTCATTGGCGTGCAAGATCTGGTGGTGGTAGAGACATCGGACGCAGTCTTGGTCGCGCACAAAGACAAAGCCCAAGACGTGAAAAAAGTGGTGGACCAACTCAAAGCGCAAAAACGCCCTGAAGTAGATTTGCACCGCGAGGTTTTTCGCCCATGGGGTTCTTACGACTCGGTGGACCACGGCGAGCGTTTTCAGGTCAAGCGCATCACTGTCAACCCAGGGGCTAAGTTATCGGTGCAAATGCACCACCACCGTGCCGAGCATTGGGTGGTGGTTTCTGGAACAGCATTGGTGCGCATAGGTGAAGAAGAACGCATGGTCACAGAGAACCAATCGGTTTACATACCTGTTGGCATCGTTCATTCCTTAGAGAACCCAGGCAAAGTTGCTTTGCATTTGATTGAGGTGCAATCGGGCTCTTATTTGGGTGAGGACGATATTGTGCGATTCGAAGATAAATATGGCCGCGCAAATTCACAGGGTTCGAAATGACAATTTTGGTCACTGGGTGCGCAGGTTTTATTGGTAGCAACTTTGTTCATACTTGGTTGTCCTCGTCTATTGAGACGGTGATCAATCTAGACAAATTGACCTATGCAGGTAACTTGGCAAATCTAGATGATCTCAAAGACGACAAGCGCCATGTGTTTGTGCATGGTGATATCGGTGACCGCGAACTGGTCGCAGACTTGCTCACCAAATACCAACCGCGTGCCGTACTGAACTTTGCGGCAGAGAGCCATGTCGATCGCTCGATCGATGGGCCTGGAGAATTTATTCAAACTAATGTATTGGGTACTTTCAATTTGTTAGAGAGTGTGCGTGCGTACTGGGCTAAATTGCCAGAGAGCCATCCAGAGTTAGACCAAAAGTCATTCAGGTTTTTGCATGTGAGTACAGATGAGGTTTATGGAGCTTTGTCTGCTTCGGACGCGCCTTTTAAAGAAACCAATCCATACGAACCGAATAGCCCTTATTCAGCAAGTAAGGCTGCGAGTGACCATCTAGTGCGTGCTTGGCACCATACCTACGGATTACCTGTCCTCACTACAAATTGCAGCAACAACTATGGGCCGTTCCACTTTCCAGAGAAATTGATTCCATTGGTCATCTTGAATGCATTAGCAGGCAAACCATTACCCATTTATGGCGATGGCCAACAAGTGCGTGACTGGCTGTATGTAGAAGACCACTGCCGAGCGATTGCTCGCGTGTTGGATGCGGGCAGAGTGGGTGAGTGTTACAACATTGGCGGATGGAATGAAAAGGCCAACCTCGATGTAGTGAATACGTTGTGCACCATCTTGGATGAGTTACAACCCCGCGCAGATGGCAAGGCCTATGCAGAACAAATTACCTATGTGAAAGATCGCCCAGGCCATGACAGGCGTTATGCGATGGATGCCAGCAAGATGGAGCGTGAACTTGGATGGAAGCCTCGAGAAACGTTTGAGACGGGCATTCGTAAAACGGTGCAGTGGTATCTTGACAACCAGTCTTGGGTTGAGGGTGTAACCAGTGGTGCTTATAGGCAGTGGCTAGACAAGCACTATGGTGGGTGAGTAATGCCCCTCGCAAATAAATCAAGCTACCGTGTTTTATTGCTGGGTGCGAATGGCCAACTCGGATTTGAACTTGCAAACGCCTTAAAAGCTCTGGGAGTGGTTAGGGCTTTGACGCGTAACGAAGCAGATTTGTCGAACGCCTTTGCCCTACGCGATAACTTGTTGCCCCTCGTTAAAAAATTCCAACCGCACGTCATCGTTAACGCTGCTGCTTACACCGCAGTAGATAAAGCGCAAACTGAGCAAGCTATAGCTTTGCAAGTCAATGCCCAATCCGTCGGCGTATTGGCTGAACTAGCCCAGTCGGTGAATGCTGTCTTGGTGCACTATTCAACCGACTACGTATTTGACGGAGCTGGTGATAAGCCATGGGCAGAGGACGATGCACCCAACCCACTTTCCGCCTACGGACAAAGCAAGTGGTTAGGAGAATGCGCAGTGCGACAGCATTGCCGCAAGCATTTGATTTTACGAACCAGTTGGGTGGTGGGTGCACATGGCAATAATTTTTTAAAAACCATGTTGCGACTGGCTGCCGAGCGAGACAGTTTGCGGGTCGTGGCAGATCAAATAGGTGTTCCTACATC
>JBAXNJ010000061.1:0-7727 GCA_037133815.1 Betaproteobacteria bacterium | reverse complement strand
GAGCCAGCGATCTCTTGCACCACATGGATAGCTTTGATGGCGACATGTGAAATCAGGTCATCCCACGTGGTGTAGGACATGGACGCATCTGGATTGCGCCAACTCACCACAAAGGTTCTATGCCCTTCATTGACCGCATAGCGAATAAAGGAATTGGCGGGTTGTAAATCTAAGATGTAGAACTTGTTGATACAAGGTGGGATCAACAAAAACGGACGCTCAAACACTTTGCCGGTTAGGGGTTTGTATTCAAGAAGTTGAAAGTAGTCGTTCTCGAACACCACTTTGCCTTCAGACGTGGCAACGTTTTTACCGACCTCGAACACACTTTCGTCGGTCATTGATACATGACCCTGCTGCATATCTTTTAGCAAGTTTTGCATGCCTTTGGCAATGCTCTCACCTTGTGTCTCGATGGCTTTCTTCTGCGCCTCTGCGTTGAAGGCAAGAAAGTTACTGGGCGCAACTGCGGCAGCCCATTGTTCGACTGCAAATTGAATACGTGCTTTGGTCTTGGGGTCTGTTTGCGCCGCATCGGTGAGTGCCATCAAGGTGCGCGTATTCAACAAATAGGTGGCAGCAGCAAAAGCGGCCATGGGATCGGTGGCCCAAGCATCGGCTGAAAATCTGCGGTCTTTGACTTGTGGCGCACCTTGGAGGCTTTGGTTCCAAAGCTCAGTGGCCTCGTTGATGTATTGGGTTTGCAGTTCTTTGACTTTTTCAGGGTCAAAACTTAGCTGAGGGGTGGCCCCATCTGCTTTACCTAAATGGCTGAATGCTGCTAAGGCCTTGCCCCAACTTTCCTGTGCTACCGACCAAAATTGATTGGGGTTTTGATCCATGGTGAGATTCCGTTACTAGATAATGGAGATGATGGATTTCTATAGTATGTCAGTAAAACCCCTCATTTTGCTGACAAATGTCTAACTCAAGCGAAAACCCCTAGATGTATATTGTTTTGATCGCGTGGCTCTATGTGGCTTTAATGATGGCCATAGCGGAAGCTACCAGTCCGGTGGGCACTGTGATTGGGGCGTTTTTCACCTTTATCCTGTATGGACTACTCCCCATGGCGATCGTGGGGTATGTCATGGGCGCCCCATCCAGGCGCAAAGCAAGACAGGCCGCAGAACAAAGGGCATCAGAGCCTTCAATCACTGCGCCAAATACAAGCGGCGAAGCGTCCAGTGGCACCGTCGCGCCGATACGAAAAGAACCGTGATGCTTGTTGCACAGTGCACCAAACGTCGCTACTGTCGTTGCCTGCAATAGATTTAACACCCAAAGAACGCAAACGGCCCATCGCTATCGCTGGAAGATTTGCCAGGTACTTGTTTGGGTTATTTGGATGCGGTTTAAAGCAACTATCCGCCGTTCCGTCGTCTTGCAAAAAAATCTGACGCACTTCAGCACCCACTTCAAAGGCGCTTGGGCCAATGCAAGGCCCCAACCACACAAGTAAATCGCTAGGGTGAGCGCCACTTTGCGTACATAGAGTTTTTACAGTGTTTTCAATCACCCCATGCGCCAATCCTCGCCAACCGGCATGGGCGGCTGCAACAGTGGTGCCTTTGGAGTCGGTCAGTAAAATGGGTAAGCAGTCTGCCACCATGATGGTGCATGCCAAATTGGACTTTTGGGTCAAGCATGCATCGGCAATGGTGCCATCTGGAGTGGAGCGTTCTAAATTTAAAACATCTACACCATGCACTTGCTTTAAAAATACGGGGCGCGCTCCATGAAGTTGTTGCTTCAAAAGGTTTCTGTTTTGCGACACATGCTGCGGGTCATCTTGAACATGGTCGCCCAAGTTCAAACTGGTGTAGGGCGAAAGCGATACGCCGCCGATCCGGGTAGAGCAAATAGCTTGAATGCCGGTTGGAAGTTGCCAGTCTTTTATCTGCATAACCAGCAAGGATACTGCCACCTTAAATCCACCAAGAATCCATGGCGCCTGAAAGCGTTTCATAGCTGGTAGGCATTAGACTAGGTAGGTTTGATATTTCAACCCATCACTTCTGATCCATCCTTATCCCACCATGCAATACCTTTTTACGCCCCCAGTCGTTGTCAGCGTTCCAGTTGTTGGAAAAACAGAACAGTTCCCTGTACACCGCATTTATTGCGTAGGTCGTAATTACGAAGAGCATGCCAAAGAAATGGGTTTCACTGGACGTGAACCCCCTTTCTTTTTTCTAAAACCCGCGGATGCATTGGTTTTTGCGCCAAGTGGACAAACCGTCAACATGCCCTACCCCAGCTTGACTAAAAACTTCCACCATGAAATCGAATTGGTCGTCGCTATCGGCAAAGGTGGAAAAAATATTTCTGCTCCCAATGCCATGCAACACATCTACGGGTATGCCGTTGGCCTAGACATGACGCGTCGCGATCTGCAAAACGAGATGAAGAAGCAAGGCCGTCCTTGGTGCATCGGAAAAGGTTTTGACCATAGCGCACCGATGGGTCCTATCACACCCGCTGAACAAGCTGGTGATGTAGAAAACGCAGAAATCTATGTGCAAGTCAATGGCCAAGACCGCCAACGTAGCCATGTCAGTAAATTGATTTGGAATATTGCTGAAACCATCGAACATTTATCCGCCGCCTGGGAATTGCAACCTGGCGACTTGATCTTCACCGGTACCCCTGAGGGTGTTGCAGCTGTTGTGTCTGGCGACACCTTGGTAGGTGCTGTCGCTGGTTTGGGCGAGATCAAAGTCCACGTCAGTTAAGGCTTTTGACGATGTTGCACCGCGCGCAGATCAAACATTGCAAAGCCTGTGGCGCTGCAGTGGAATATCGGTTACCTGACGACGGTGACACCCGACAACGCGCGGTGTGTCCTGCTTGTCAAGCGGTGCACTACGAGAATCCGCTCAATGTTGTGGGCACCGTGCCGGTGTGGGGCGACAAAGTCTTGCTTTGTAAACGCAATATTGAACCGCGCCTTGGCAAATGGACTTTGCCAGCGGGATTCATGGAACTCGGCGAAACATTGGCGCAAGGCGCTGCGCGCGAAACGGTGGAGGAAGCGGGTGCGCATTTTGAAATGCAAGAACTTTTCAGCATCATGAATGTGGTGCGTGTAGGACAAGTGCATTTTTTCTACCGCGCCCGACTCACCAGCGACATATTTGACCCAGGGCATGAAACCATGGAGGCGCGTTTGTTTAGCGAGCAAGACATTCCTTGGGATGAGATAGCGTTTCGTACCGTCAAGCAGACCCTACAGTGCTACTTTGCCGATATGAAGTCACAGAACTTTGTCTTGCATCAAGTCGATATCGAGTAAACCCTTAATTAACCGACCGCTTGGTCGGATTACTATGTGTAAGTTTCCATTTCCCACTGGAGTTTTCCATGAAAAAAGTATTTAAACACGCTGCCATTGTTGCTGCACTGATCAGCGTTATAGGTTCTGCGCAAGCAGAAGCCATTATTTTGAAAGTGCACCACTTTTTAGGCCCAACATCCATTCAGCACACCAAGATGCTTCGCACTTGGTGCGACAACATTGCCAAGGACTCCAAAGACCGTCTGCAATGCCAGATCTATCCAGCGATGCAACTTGGCGGCACCCCTCCCCAGTTGTTTGATCAAGCCCGTGATGGCGTAGCTGACGTTGTTTGGACTTTGCCTGGTTACTCTTCTGGTCGATTTCCCAAAATGGAAGTGTTCGAATTGCCTTTCATGATGACCAATCCTGAGGCGACCAGCCGTGCAACTTGGGACTATTACGAAAAATTTGCTAAAGACGAATTCAAAGATGTCAAAGTGCTGGCCATGCACGTCCACGGCCCTGGCAATATCTTCACCGCGAAGAAACAAATTAAAACCATGGCCGATATCAAAGGCTTGAAGTTGCGTGGCCCAACCCGCTTGACCACCAAGTTGCTCGCAAGCATGGGCGCTACGCCTGTTGGTATGCCTGTCCCAGCCGTTCCAGACGCTTTATCTAAAGGTACGATTGACGGCGCCGTGATTCCTTACGAAGTCGCACAAACCTTGAAAATTGAAGAATTGGCGCGCTACACAGCGGAGACAGATCGCGGGGAAAACGCGCTCTACACCACTGTGTTTGTCGTACCCATGAACAAAGCTAAGTACGAATCTTTGCCCGCAGACTTGAAGAAAGTCATTGACAAAAACTCAGGCCGCGAACTCTCAGCATTTTTAGGCAAGACCCAAGGCGACAACGACGTTCCTGGCAAAGCCAAAATGATTGCTGGTGGCCACACCATCACCATCATTCCTAAAGGCGAGTTGGATGTATGGAAACGTGCCTCTGCTAGCTTGAGTATCGAATGGATAAGCGATATGGAAAAGAAAGGCGTTAACGGCGCGAACTTAGTACACGAAGCACAAGGCTTAATCGCTAAGTACACCAAGTAATCACTAGGTAATAACCGAGACCAACCAGAGACAAATACCAGGAAAGAAGAGTATCAACAAAGTTCTGATGGTGTCACTCACCAAGAAAGGCATCACGCCTCGGTAGCTTTCAGCGATTGGAATATCTTTGGCCATGCCATTGACGACATAAACATTTAAGCCTACCGGCGGCGCCAGTAATCCGAATTCCACCACCATCAGCACCAAAATTCCAAACCAAATAGCGACCGACTCCTTTGGTAAACCGAAATCCATACCCACCACAATGGGGAAGAAGATAGGAATCGTCAACAGAATCATCGACAACTCGTCCATCACCGCACCCAAAACCACATAGAACAACAAGATGCCAGCTACAACGACCAAAGGAGGCCATCCAAGCCCTGTCACCATTTCAGTCAGTTGCACAGAAGCTTGTGAAAGCGCCAAGGCCCCATTCATTAAATCTGCACCTATGAAGATCAAGAAAATCATGGCTGAGCTATCAGCAGTGGCATAAAAGCATTGCTTGAACTTGGCCCAATTTATTTCACCTTTGATGAGTGAAGCAACAAATGTGCTAGCAGCCCCAACAGCAGCCCCCTCGGTAGGAGTAAATGCACCGCTGTAAATACCGCCAAAAACGATCACAAAAATCGCCATGATGGGCGCAACGCCCTTGAAAGACTGCCACGTCAAACGAGAAAAATTATCGTCAACTTCGGGTGCGTGACCAGGGACCAAACGCACATAGATAGCAATTGCCGTCATATAACCAAACATGGCAATAATGCCCGGAACCATGGCTGCAGCAAAGAGTTTGGCAATATTTTGCTCCGTCAAAATGGCGTAAATCACCAAAGGCACGGAGGGAGGAATCAAGATGCCCAAGGTGCCTGCTGCCGCCAAGGTACCTGTAGCAAGACGACCTGAATAGCCATGGCGCTTGAGTTCAGGCAAAGCCACACCGGTAATAGTTGCGGCAGTGGCAACCGAAGAGCCGCAAATAGCGCCAAAAGCAGCACACGCCAACACAGCCGCCATGGCTAGGCCACCTTTGAAACGCCCCATCACACCAGCAGCAAAATCAAACAAAGCCTTGCTGATACCTCCCTGCGTTGCGAAATGCCCCATCAAAATAAACAAAGGGATGACAGACAAGTCATAACTGGCGAAACGGGCAAATGCTTGGTTGTTTAGGAAGTTAGCAAAAGGCAACCAACCGGTCTGCGCAATGTATCCGTAGGCGCCCGCAATGAACATCGAGATAGCAATAGGAACGCGCACGGCCATGAAGACCAGCATGATGCCGAAAATAACGCCCACCATTTGAACGCTGGTCATGCTGCTTCTCCTAGTTGATCGTCAAAACCAACAAAGAATTGACCCAAGGCGATCAAACTGGTCAAGGCAAAAGAAGGCGTCATGCACGCGAATACAACCCATTCAGGGAATCCCAAAATCATGGTGCCTGAATTGGAGGCATAAGAACTTAATCCGCCTAGTCCAGTGCGCCACGCCAAGACAGCAAAACAAAATGCCAATAGCAAAGCGCCGAAACGGTCCATCAAGCCATTGGCTTTTTCGGAACAACTGGTTGTGAAAAAATCAACAATGATGTTGCCGCGTTTAGCTTGGCACCATGGCATGAACATCGCAATAGCTGCACCCGTTGCAGCGCCAGAGAGTTCAAAATCACCCGTTATTGCGCTACCGAATAACTCGCGCCCCACAATGCTTGCGCATGTCATAACAGTGATGAAGGTCAGCAAAATTCCCGCAAGAACAGCAGAAATTTTTGCAAGCAAGACCAAGGCGCGCATCAGGTGCTGCTTATTTCTGACTCATCGTCCCTTTGAATTTTCCGCCGCGTTCAATCTCTATCTCGTGGTATTCCAATTTTCCTGTCACTTTGCCCGTGCTGTGAATCAGCAAGTGCGAGCGACAACTGATATCTTCATTGAGTTCGCCGTGAACATCCATCTCACGCGCTCGCACGATGCCAGAGACTTTGCCTTTTTGACCGATCAGCAAATCGTCTGCAATTAACTCTCCTGAGACGACACCATTGATGATGGCTTTGCCAGGTGCGGAGATAGAACCTTTGAAAGTAACACCGTCTCCAATGACGAGGTTATTACTGGTTGGGCTGTTGTCTGCCATGATTTTCCTTTTCGTAAGAAATGATGGGTTGTGGATTAATGATTATCGAGTGCAAAACGAATCGCTTGGGTAGACATGTCTTCAAGCCATGCAAAGTCCATGTGCTGGTGCGCTTCACAAATAAACCAAGGTTCGCGCGAATCAGGCTCAAGCATAACGCCAAGATCGATCAATTTCCAAGCAAAGCTTCGGTAGAGATCGCTATTGGTGACACGCCAGTCACGGTAATTTTGGGGGACTGTGGGGGTGAAGTGGATACCGAACATCGCAGGAGGTCCCGCAAAAGCATGTTCTACGCTAGCTTGGGTGAAAACGCGCCCTAATAGTGCTTGGATACGTTCGCCAATGCCATCAATAGTTTTTAGTGCAGGGGTATTGGTCAATATATCCAAGGTGGCGTGTGCTGCGCTAAGCCCCACCAAGTTGGCAGTGTAGGTACCGCCATGCACCACACCACCTGCGTGAGAACCCACTTTATCCATCACCGCAGCTCGACCACCAAAAGCAGCTACCGGGTAACCATTGCCCATGGCTTTGGCGTAACTGGTTAAGTCAGCGTATATGCCGTAGAGCGATTGCGCACCACCTTTGGCGACACGAAATCCGGTTTTTACTTCATCGATGATGAGCATGGTGCCGTACTCGGTACACAAATCGCGCAAGCGTTGCAACCAAGCAGGCGTTGCTGAAATACTGCCTGCATTTCCGATGATGGGTTCAAGAACTACGCAAGCAAGTTGCTCGTGTTTGGTGGCGAAGAGTTCTTCTAAGCCTTCAAAATCATTGAGTCTAAAAATATCTAGCAATGCCCGCGCACGTTCCGGTACACCGACACCAAATGGAATCACGCGAGGTGCGAGTTTGCTATCAGGGTCCCAAGCTTCGATGTCGGCCTTCCACATCATTTCGTCAAACAGTCCGTGGAAAGACCCTTCCACAATCGCCACGCGATCGCGTTGGGTAAATCCGCGTGCGGTGCGTATCGCACCCATCACCGCTTCCGTGCCCGAATTTGCAAAACGCACCTTTTCTATGTGTGGGCACAACGCTTTGATTTGCTTCACCACTTCAATGTCGAGTGCGGTAGAAAAACCCGTCAGGGTGCCGCGTTGGGTGATTTGTTCCACAACAGCTTGGTCTACCCGCGCATCGCGGTAGCCCAAGATGATGGGGCCGTAACCTAAACGGAA
>JBAXNJ010000060.1:0-7738 GCA_037133815.1 Betaproteobacteria bacterium | reverse complement strand
GATGAACAACAAAGGCTATTCCTTACCCGAGTTACTGATTGGACTAGGTCTGAGCAGCTTGGTGGTGGCCATTGCTTTGAGCGTCTACCAACTTTCTCGCCAGTCTTGGCAAACCATCAGCGCCATCGATGCGATTTACCAAAATGCACAAGTCGCCTTGCGGGCTATTCGCAAACAAGCCGAATTAGATGGCACGGCCTATCTTTTAGCCGCATCGGACAACCATGTGCTCCTTTCAACACCCTACCTCAGCATGAGCAACCCAAGCGAAGGCTTGGTGTTATCGCATTTGGCTGGCGCCGACCCATTTGATTGCCAAGGTAACTCTGGCGCAAGCCCAAGCGCTTTGATCAGCAATAGTTTTAAGCGCAGTACCAATAAAGAGTTGACCTGCAAAGACATCAACGCCTCAGGCAGTAGCTACCAAGCATTGGCCGAGGGTGTGGAAGATTTACAAACGCGGTTTGCGCAAGTCAACCCCGTACTCAATACCCTGCAATGGGTCAATGCAGCCGAGGTTTTTGGACCAGTACACATTGTGGCCATTGAGGTGTGTGTGCGCTTGGTTAGCACTATCCGCTTAGGGGTCACGGTGAAAGGCTCTATGAGCCCCACCATAGGTTGCAACGGCGAGACCATTTCTGCAGACGGCAAGTTACGGCGCGTTTTCCGTCGCGTCATGGCTTTGCGCAATCGTCTGGGTGCATATGGGTAAGAGTAAAAGATACGGATTTGCCTTGCCTGCCGTGTTGGGTGTTTTGGCGCTAACAAGTTTGGCCTGCGCAACTGTTTGGCGCATGCAGTGGGTCAACCAACAGTTATTGAATGTGCAGTTCCACCAGATTCGTAACCAACAAATTACTGAGGGGGTATTGGCTTTGGTAGTCACAGATGCACAAACCCATGCTTTGTATCCCGCCACCGCCCAAGACCGCGACAAACTGCAATTGCGTTTAGGAACTGCCATGTGCCAAGCCGGCATTTGCGCGCCCAAAACGCTAGCCAATTTGAACGCAGAACAATGGCGTAACTTGCTAGGTCAATCACAGCAAGTAAATGTGTCTGATTTACCCATTAAAGACATCACGGCTTTTTATTGGGTAGAGGTCTGGCTGAACGCAGGCGCATCACAGTCGGTACAACCTTCACCTTTTATCTATCGCATAACAGTGCTAGTGCAACAGACCTTACCCACATCGGCATCCGAACTAACCAAGCCACAGCCCCATACCTTAGTCATGCAAGCCATCTGGTCGCGCGCCACTGAAACATCTCCAAGCATCCAATGGCATAGTTGGAAATTACTGGCATGACACCCCCATTGGATAATCTGGGTATGCCCATTACCGAATCAGATACCCACTGGATGTCAGTTGCCCTGTCGTGGGCTGAAAAAGCGATGTACATCACCACCCCCAATCCTCGGGTGGGATGTGTCATCGTCAACGCCCAAGGTGTTTTGCTGGGCGCTGGCCATACCCAACCCGCTGGCCAAGCGCATGCGGAAATGATGGCTTTGCAAGATGCCAAAAGCCAAGGCCATTCTGTGGCAGGCGCTACCGCTTATGTCACCTTAGAACCTTGTAGCCACCAAGGACGCACTGGGCCTTGCTGCGATGCGCTCATTCATGCGGGCTTGTTGCGTTTAGTGGTGGCTGTCCAAGATCCGAATCCGCAAGTCAATGGCAACGGCATTGCCCGTTTGCGTCAGGCACGCATTCGGGTCGATCTCGGCGTTTTGAAAGACAAAGCAAAGTCATTGAACCCAGGGTATCTCAAACGCATGGCCCAAGGCTTACCTTGGATGCGCTTGAAAGTTGCTGCATCGCTAGACGGACAGACCGCACTTACCAATGGCGAAAGCCAATGGATCACCTCTGCATCAGCTAGGCAGGATGGACATGCATGGCGTGCACGTTCATGCGCAGTGCTTACTGGTATTGGAACTGTGCTGGAAGACGACCCGCAACTCAATGTGCGCGATATCGATACGCCTCGCCAACCCACCTTGGTCATCGTCGACAGCAAGCTAGAAACTCCCTTAAACGCTAGGCTGTGGCATACCCAACGCGAGGTCTGGATCTATTGCGCTACAGAAGACACTGATCGCAAAGCCGCCTTAGAGGCAAAAGGCGTGCGCGTTACGTGCTTACCCAATGCGCAAGGAAAAGTCGATTTGCGTGCCTTGGTCCAAGACCTAGGCCAAAAAGCTATCAACGAGGTGCATATTGAGGCCGGCTTCAAACTCAATGGTTCTTTATTAGCAGCCGATGTAGTCGACGAATTACTGGTCTATCTAGCACCCCTGTTGATTGGCCAAGGGCTGGGCATGGCAAGCCTCGGTACCTTTGAAACACTGTCACAAGCATTGAAACTTAAGATTCAAAACGTCACAACCATCGGAGACGATGTTCGACTAATTGCACACGTCAAAGGTCGATAGCCCTACAAAAACACAACCAACACAAGAAACCTGCGAAAATATATAGATGTTTACCGGAATCATTACCGGCGTGGGGCGCATCACCGCTGTCCACGACCTGGGAAGCTCTTTTCACCACGGCAAGCGCCTGACGATTCAGGCACCTGTCGGGTATCTGTCTGACGTAGGCTTAGGTGACAGCATCGCATTGAACGGCGCATGCATGACGGTCACCAGTTTTGACGCCCTCACACACCAATTCACCATCGACATCTCTGCTGAATCATTGGCCTGTACCAGTGGCTTAACTGAGCTTGGCAGCGTCAACTTAGAAAAAGCCCTACGCGCCAATGACCGGCTCGGCGGACATATCGTCTCAGGCCATGTAGACGGCATTGGCTATGTGAGCTACTTTGCCCAAGTGGGCGAGAGCTGGGAATTGCGCATTACAGCGCCTGTGGCGTTGGCCAAATATTTGGCCTACAAAGGATCGATCACCGTCAATGGCGTGAGTTTGACCGTCAACCATGTGCAGGACCACCAAGACAAGGGCGAACTACAAAACTCTGAGATCAGCATCAACCTGATCCCCCACACGGTAGAAAACACCGCCTTGGGCACCTTGAAGTCAGGCAACGCCGTGAATTTAGAAATCGATACCGTGGCGCGCTACGTTGAACGCATGCTGCATGTTGAAAAATTGCTCATAACAAACCCCGCTGTTTGAAAGCCCCTTATGTCAAACCCCTTACAACTCGTCCCCAAAACGCCCGCTGTTATTTCTCCAGTGGAAGAAATCGTCGCCGAGCTCAAAGCCGGTCGCATGGTAATTTTGGTTGACGAAGAAGACCGCGAAAACGAAGGCGACTTGGTCCTTGCCAGCGACCATGTCACACCCGAAGCCATCAACTTCATGGCGCGTTTTGGCCGCGGCTTAATTTGCCTCACCTTGACACGCGAGCGTTGCGAATTCCTCAAACTGCCGCCGATGGCGGTTCAAAACGGGACGGTCTACAGCACTGCATTTACCGTGTCGATCGAAGCTGCTGAGGGCGTGACCACTGGAATTTCTGCCGCCGACCGTGCTCGCACCATCCAAGTAGCTGTTGACAAAAATACCCAAGCCAACGATTTGGTGCAACCCGGTCACGTGTTTCCTTTGCAGGCGGTGGCTGGCGGCGTCTTGATGCGCGCTGGCCACACCGAAGCTGGTTGCGACTTAGCCGCCATGGCAGGTTGCTCGCCATCTGCCGTTATTTGCGAAATCATGAACGACGACGGCACGATGGCACGACTGCCTGATCTACAAAAATTTGCTGCTCAGCATGGATTGAAAATCGGCACGATTGCCGGCTTGATCGAACATCGCAGCCGTACAGAATCACTTGTCAACGAGATTAGTTCGCGCACCATGCACACCGCCCATGGTGAATTCAAAGCCGTGGCCTATCAAGACAGCACAAGCGGTGCGGTGCATCTAGCGCTAGTCAAAGGCCAATGGGACAAAGAGCATTCCGTGCTCGCCCGTGTGCATGAACCTCTGTCGGTACTAGATGCTCTAGAACCTGACCGCATCATGCATTCATGGGGACTAGACGCCGCCATGCGCCGTATCGCCAAAGAAGGTGCCGGCGTCATCGTGCTGCTGAACTGCGGAGAAAGCGGTGCGCAGTTACTTGCCCAGTTTGACGGTACAGCGCGCTCAGCCCATGCACCAGAGCGTGGCCGTATGGATTTACGCAGCTACGGCGTCGGCGCACAAATCTTGCGTGATTGCGGCGTACAAAAAATGCGCTTGCTTGGTAACCCACGTCGCATGCCCAGCATGGCGGGTTATGGGCTTGAAATCACAGGCTACGTCATCAAAGAATAAAAGAATATGTTCACCCCTAACTCACAAACTCCTAGTCAATTAGACGGTAGCGCGCTCAAAGTGGGCATCGTGCAAGCCCGCTTCAACCCCGAAATAACAAATGCACTTGCCGAGGCCTGCTTGAACGAACTAGCAGCGATGGGCGTCAAAGAAGACCGCATCACACATGTGTATGTGCCAGGTGCATTAGAAATACCTTTGGCCCTACAAGCTTTGGCCCATATTGAAGATCCAGAACCCTACAACGCATTGATCGCTTTGGGTTGCATCATCCGGGGCGAAACCTACCACTTTGAATTGGTAGCTAACGAATCTGGCGCAGGCGTCTCGCGTGTCAGCATGGATTTCCATGTTCCTGTTGCCAACGCCATATTGACAACCGAAGACATGCCCCAAGCGATTGCCCGCCAAACTGACAAAGGCCGTGACGCCGCGCGCGTAGCGGTTGAAATGGCCTTGTTGCTGGAGCAACTGGCATGAGCGGCGATACCAAGCCCGTGCGCAAAAGCGCATCTAAATCGGGACGCAGTCGCGCGCGCGAGTTTGCTTTGCAAGGCTTGTACCAATATTTGGTAGGTCGCAACGAGGCATCCGATATCGATGTATTTACCCGCGATTTAAGCGGTTTTCATAAATCTGATTCGGTGCACTACGACGCACTTTTATTTGGTTGCATTGAACACCGCACCGCGCTCGATGCACTCATCATGCCTTTGCTAGACCGCAAACTCGAAGAAATATCTCCAATCGAGCACGCCGTCATGTGGATGGGGGTCTACGAATTTCAGCATTGCATAGACGTGCCTTGGCGTGTCGTGCTCAACGAATATATTGAACTCGCGAAATCTTTTGGCGGCACAGATGGACACAAGTATGTCAATGCCGTTCTCAACAGCTTGGCGCCAAAATTACGCAGCACAGAAGTGCAGTCAGACCGTCGCACTGAAGACGCAATACCTACCCCAGCGGTATAAAAGTCTGAAAGCCTGCGAGAATTCTTTCTTCTCTACTAAGACGAGCGCTATGACCCAAGATTTCTCCATCATTAATTTATTACTCAACGCAAGTTGGGTAGTGCAAGCCGTTGTGGCCACCTTGTTGATGGTGTCGATCGCCAGTTGGACGGCTATTTTTCGCAAAATCATCGCGATTGGTCGCATCAAAGACTTGAATGAGACTTTTGAGCGCGACTTCTGGTCTGGCGCCAGTTTGAACGAGTTGTTCGCAGCCGCCGCCCAAAACGCCAAACTCTCTGGTCCTATGGAGCGTATTTTTGCTAGCGGCATGCGTGAATACCAAAAACTGCGCGAACGCCGCATCAATGACACCAGCATGTTGATGGACGGCGCACGCCGCGCGATGCGCGCGAGTTACCAACGCGAGATGGATGCCATTGAATCGAACTTATCTTTTTTGGCGTCTGTCGGCTCGGTGTCCCCCTATGTGGGTTTGTTCGGCACAGTTTGGGGCATCATGCATGCGTTTACGGGTTTGGCCAGCATGCAGCAAGTCACACTCGCCAAAGTAGCGCCTGGTATAGCTGAGGCGTTGGTGGCAACTGCCATTGGTTTGTTTGCCGCTATTCCTGCAGTGCTGGCCTACAACCGCTTTGCCCGTGACATTGATCGCATCTCCAACAAACTAGAAACATTTATTGAAGAGTTTTCTAACATCTTGCAGCGCAATGTGAGCGCAAGCCCTTCGGGCCATTGAGCAAGGCGCTGACGGATGGCTTCTATTTCCTCTCGCTCTGGCCGCAAAGGCCGTCGCGCTATGAACGATATCAACATGGTGCCGTTTATCGACGTGATGCTGGTCTTGTTGATTATTTTTATGGTCACAGCGCCTTTGATTTCTCCTAGTGTGATTGACCTACCCACTGTGGGTAAAGCCTCCAACGTGCCTACACAGGTCGTGCAGATCGAGATCAGCAAGGATGAAAAAATCATCATTAAAAGCACAGGTACCGTCACGAAGTCCTTGCCCAGTTCTATCAGCAACCTCGTGCGTGATGTACGCGAACTCACAGCAAATTCAACCGATGCGCCGGTGGTGATATCGGCCGACCGCTCCATCAAATATGAAACTGTTGTCAAAGCCATGGACACCTTGCAACGCGCTGGTATTGCCCGCGTAGGTTTGTCTGTGCAACTTACAGACTGATGACTGCAACGCCCGCGTATCTCGAGTTTGCGCCCCCACCTCCTCCGGGCACGGGTCGCTCACTGGGTCTTGCCCTACTCGTCCACTTACTTTTAATGGTGGCCCTAACCGCCGGCATTCAATGGAACCAAGATAACAGCCTTTCTGTCGAGGCTGAGTTGTGGGCCGCTGTTCCCATGGCTGTCGCACCCAAACTTGTTGAAGCAGAACCTCCGCCCCCTCCCCCGCCACCTCCTCCAGCGCCAAAAGAAATGGTGAAGCCGCCACCTGAACCTACTTCCAATGTAGATGCAGATATTGCTTTGGCAAAACGTAAAAAACAATTAGAAGAAGATAAAAAGAAACAAGAGACGCTTGAAGCAGAGCGCCTGAAAAAAGAACTATTAAAAAAAGAAGAAGAGAAAAAAGCCAAGCTTAAAGAGAAAGAACAAAAAGAGCTAAAAGACAAGGCGCTGAAAGAAAAAGAATTGAAGGAAAAAGAAAAGAAAGAGAAAGAGCGTAAAGAAAAAGAGCTCAAGGACAAAGAAGCTAAACCGTCGCCAGCTGACACCAAAAAACTAGAAGCCATGCGCCAAGAAAATATGAAGCGCATTGCTGGTATGGCTGGCGCCACAGGCGACGAGAACGCCACAGGTACTGCTCAGCGCTCCGCCGGGCCGTCAGATAGTTACAGCGGACGTATCCGTGGACGCATCAAACCCAACATCACCTTTACCGAAGATATTGCGTCTAATGCTCCCGCCGAGGTAGAAGTGCGCTGCGCGCCTGATGGCACCATCGTAGGCAAAAAACTCATCAAATCTAGTGGCAACGCTGCATGGGACAATGCAGTTTTGAAGGCGATCGACAAAACTGAAATATTGCCGCGCGATATCGATGGCCGCATTCACTCCCCCCTGGTGATCAGTTTCCGTCCTAAAGATTAAGGCATCTACGGCGCTAGGTATTAGTTAAAAAGCTGTCTTTACGGCTCAAGTAATGGGTGCGCCATGCACAAGAGCAGGCAATCAACGCGATGACGACGGACGCTGCATAAATAGACGCTAGTCCAAAACTCTCACTCAGCAAACCACCCAGAAGTGCCCCCAGCACGCCGGGAATGCCGTAGCCAATCGACGCATACAAAGCTTGGCCTCTGCCGCGCAAACGTCCGGAGAAGTGCTTGGTCAAAATAGAAATGCACACCGTGTGGTGGGTAGCAAAGGTGACCGCATGCAACATCTGGGCGATCCATAAAGCCCACAACGCATCCGCCCACCAAGTAGTCAGGCCCATGCGCA
>JBAXNJ010000059.1:0-7749 GCA_037133815.1 Betaproteobacteria bacterium | reverse complement strand
CAATGCAACAAAACACTCCAAACCGGTTTCTGTTGGTATGGGGCGTAATTCCCAGTCTATTGGGTTGGATAAGTTTGTTATTGGGCTCAGTAAACGGTTTGCTACTACTGGCAGCAACACTTTGGCTATGCTTTGCAGTGGATTACAAAATCTATCCTAAATTTGGTCTGCAACATTGGATGTCAATGCGATTCATACTGACAGCAGTAGCTAGTACTTCCATAGCTTTGTCGGTTATTTTCTCCACATGATTGACAATTAACATGCAAGAACTGCTACCAAATTACGCCGAACTCGTCGACATAAACACCCTCCTAAATATGAAAGGGTTTTGTGTATTGAATACATCAAAGGTTATCGAATGGACCCACTGTTCAAAAGAAGAGTTAGACGACTTGTCAACTGCATGGGCAGCACTGCCAAGTGACAAATATCTCAAAGATGGTGGCCATTACCGCCGTCGCAGGCACAGTAGTTTTATTTTTGAAAACAATGCACTCACGCAAGTAGCGCATCGCGCGCATTGGCAACCACTCGATTACAACGCACTGCATGGCGGAATTGAACGATTATTCGAACCGGTGCTAGAGGACACTACAAGCAAACCAGCTTGGCATAAAGTTATTTGCACATTAGCCCGCACCGCAAGTGAATTACATGGAAATATCAAGGCCAAGTGGTGCATAGAAGCACATCAATTTCGAATAGACACCACGGATGGCATAGGCAGGCCAACGCCTGAAGGCGCCCATCGGGACGGTGTAGATTTTGTGGCTGTATTTATGGTGGCTCGCAAAGGCATTAAGGGAGGTGAAACTCGTGTCTTTGAAGCCAGTGGCCCACTCGGCGAAAGATTTACTCTCAATGAATCTTGGTCACTATTATTTTTGGACGATAGGCGCGTAATTCATGAAAGCACGCCTATCCAACCCTTCAATGAAGAAGGGTATCGTGACACGCTAGTTATAACCCTGCGAGAGAACCATTTTCAAAACCCTGCAGATTAATTTCAAAGCTGTGTTCTTAACAGATCAATACAAATATTTCACACATACGTGCTAGCATATGCGCGATATTTGACAAATACAATTTTTACGAAAAACGCTTCGATAATCCCAGTTGATTCTTGTTTTTATCATACTTAAGGGCTCCTATGAACAAACTTTTTCTTTTCATTTGCTTGGGTTTATTGACTGCTTGTGCCACACAAAATCAGGGCCCCTCCGCAGGCGCACAACTTGCTCCTACTAAAGGCAATACCACTTCAGGCTCGGTGTCCTTCACGCAAGTTGGCCCAAAGGTTCTAGTAACTGCCGAGATTTACGGATTAAAACCCAATGCAGAACACGGTTTTCACATACACGACAAGGGTGACTGCTCAAGCGGTGACGGCATGAGCACCGGCGGGCACTTCAATCCCACTACACAGGCCCATGGTGCACATGGAAAAGGCGTCCACCACACAGGCGACTTACCTTCTTTAATCGCTGACTCAAACGGTGTCGCAAAATTAAAGTTTGAATCTTCCAGCATCACAATCGATGCAGGTGCAACGAACATCGTAGGACGTGGATTAATAGTCCACAGGGATCCGGACGACTTTAAAACGCAACCTACAGGAAATGCCGGCCCAAGGCTTGCATGTGCTGTTATTGTTAAAAGCTGAAGCCATTAGTTTTTTGAATTGACCCCTTCACAGTCCTAGACTAAATAACAATGATCACAGTAGTAATAGCCTCTTACGGCTATGGACATCTAGCGGCTCACTGTATTGAGTCAATTCTTTCTCAAACGGTTTTACCGGCAAGAACCTTATTTGTTGATGATGGTGCGCATGATTGTTTGCATCTCGAAAGTCTTTATCCTGAAATAGAGTTCATTCACAGGCAAAAAAACCTGGGGACTGTTGCTAATTTTCAAGACATGTTACTGCGTGTTGACACCGAATATGTCATGTTTATTGGTGCTGACAATTGGATTAGATCTGACACCATCGAACTATTGTCAAAAGAAAAAGCAGACATCGTGACATACGACATCGTTGTTACAGGTGAGTTAAAAGACGAGATACTTGAACGCGTGCCTGGTGAATCTTTCAAAATAAATGGCGACCATTATTGGGACAGAAAAGACAAGCACCATGGCTCGATGATGTACAGGACAAGCTTAGGAAAACGCATCAAATATGAAAAAAGATTTCCAGATGGCAACGCCCATTCTCAAGAAGATTGGCGTCTTTGGGAAATGATGCTAGCCAATGGCGCCTCAGTCAGCAGCATTGCAGAGGGATTACTTTTCTACAGACGACATCGAGAGAATTTCTTAAAGTATCAGTCTGGGGCTTCATTTAACAAGCTTATTCAAAAACAGGAACTTCAAACATCCTAGACACCGTTGTTTGTTTACCTGGACATTCTTTGGCGTTACCCCAATTTTTATCCCCCGTGTCCTTTAATGTAGGTTTCTAAAAACTTGATTTGAGTTCCCTGAAGTTCGATCACATTTTTAACGACATCACCAATTGAAACCACCCCCATTAGTTTTGTGGATTCAACAACGGGCAAGTGTCTGATGTGCTTGTGGACCATAATCGCCATGCATTCCTCAAGAGTATTTTGAAACCCTACTGTCAAAGGATTGGAAGTCATGATTTCCGAAATGGGGGTTGCCTTCGGGTCTTTGTGGGGTAAAAGAACCTTGATGGCACAGTCACCTTGCGAAACTATGCCGGTTAGTTTTTCATCATCGACCACAAGAACAGCTCGAACTCTGTTGTCTCGCATCAATTTCAGTGCATCTTCTGTTGAAGCATTAGATGAAACAGAATAAATAGTATTATTTTTTTGATCGATACATTGTTTAACGGTGGTCATACTTGAAAAATTTGTTAAATTTGGGATTATTCAAGTTTAAGTGTTTTGTGAAAGTTTTATAGATACTCGGGCTGATTCAAATCAGAAAGGAGACGTCATGTCCACTCAAAATACAAATGAAGAAACTAATACCAAAACATTAGGTCACATTGAAAAATGGACAGATTCGATTGGTAACCTGTTTGTTGCACTCTTTCACAGGGTTACTCTTTTTGGAATTGGGGCAGCCACAGTCTGGTCTTCAGGAGAAACCTTCCATATGATTTTCCAAAAGGGAACTGCAACTATTCAAGATTTACTGTTGCTTTTTATCTACTTGGAAATTGGTGCAATGGTGGGGATTTACTTTAAAACTAATCACATGCCTGTAAGGTTTTTAATATATGTGGCTATTACAGCAGTCACAAGATTGATTATTGATTTAGTCAACAAGCATGAAGCCAATATGGAAATACTTTTACTGGGTACGACCATATTGATTCTTGCCTTGGCTAATGCGCTCGTCCGATATGCGTCTAACAAGTTCCCATCAGGCGAAGGAAATTAATTAAATCATCACAATTTCTCTTCATCCACTTTGCTACATCTTGTCATGCCAACTTCATTCCTACATACAATTTTTTTTACTTTTTCATTCTCACTTTTGTCAGTCACCAATAACCCTTCATCAACCTTGCTATGGTCATGCGCAAAAATAAAAACAGAATAGTTTTTATAGCCATATGGCTTTTAATTACTATTTTGAATTTTTCTTTTGCTCAGTCGTTGGTTATTGGATCCAAAAGGTTTACTGAATCTTATATTCTGAGTGAAATTTTCAGTCAAGCAATCATTAATGCAGGCAATGGCCCGGTCATTCAAAAAAGCGGGCTTGGTAACACTGGCATTTTGTTATCTGCATTGACTAGCGGTGAAATTGATCTGTACCCAGAATACACAGGAACAATTTCAAAAGAAATTCTCAAATCTGATCGCGTACTAAGCCTAGAAGAGATCAACAGTCGTCTAATTCCATTAGGTTTAGAAGCAGGAGTTTTACTTGGATTTAGCAATTCTTACGCCTTAGCTATTAGACAGGACTTAGCAGATAGATTAGAAATACGCAGCATTTCAGACTTGCAAAAACATCCTGAGCTTGTTTTTGGCCTATCGCATGAATTTATTGGTAGAAGTGACGGATGGAAAGGACTATCGAGTCAGTATCGACTCAACAGTTTCAGCCCTCGTGGTTTAGACCACGGAATCGCTTATGAGGCCATCTCAAAAAATCAAATAGATGTAATGGATGCCTACACTACTGATTCCAAAATAATCCAGTACGGTTTAAAAATACTAATTGATGATAAGAATTTTTTTCCAGCATATGAAGCGTTAATCTTATTTCGAAAAAACGTGCCAAATAGCTTTCCAAAAATGTGGGGGACGTTATCAACACTTGAAAATAGAATCCCACAAAAAACCATGTTAGAGCTCAACTCTCTTGCAGAATTAAAGGGAAAATCTTTCAAAGAAGTTGCCAATCACTTTTTACAGCAAATTGAAAATGGATATTCTTCTACTCAAAATAGTCAAACTGAATTAAAGACATCTGAATTTTCATTGTCTACATTAATTAGAAAGACGTTTGATAATAATTTTTCACAGTTGTTGGCACAACATCTATATTTAGTGCTCGTGTCTCTGGCTCTGGCAATTATGATTGGACTGCCGCTAGGCGTTGTGTGTTTCTATAAGCCACATATTGGACTGGCAATACTTTCTGTTACGGGTGTTTTTCAAACAATTCCATCACTGGCACTCTTGGCTTTTTTAATTTCACTTTTTGGTGTTATCGGAACTATTCCCGCCATTGCTGCATTATTTCTTTACGGGTTGTTACCAATTATTCAAAACACCCATGCGGGCATGAGTGAAGTATCAAAGTCTATGCGCCAAGCCGCCTGTGCACTAGGCCTCAGCGGCTATGATCAATTTAGATATATTGAACTACCCTTGGCCTTCAATGTAATTTTGAGTGGCATAAAAGTTTCGGCAGTTTTAACGGTTGGAAATGCGACTTTAGCCGCATTTGTCGGAGCCGGTGGTTTCGGTGAGCGTATCGCGCAAGGTCTTGCTCTGAACGACACATCGATGTTGCTGGCAGGAGCAATTCCATCAGCGTTGTTGGCATTATTTATTCAATATTTTTTTACAATGTTGCAAAATTTTTCTAAAAATAAATCTAATGTCTGATTATCTTCAGTACAAACCAGTGCCAGAGTCTGGAATTTTGGATGATTGGCTCATAAGCGCTAATGGGCTTACAAATAAAATTTTGAAGAGTTTAGCGCCAGGCTCAGAGCGTATTGCGATTCAAGATATTGTGAACCCTCCCCATTGGGAGTTTGGTCACATCACATGGTTCCATGAGTTTTGGGTTCATCGTCATGGACAGACAACACCGCCATCGCTTCTTAGTAATTCAGACTACCTTTTCAATTCTTCTAATATAGCGCATGAAAATAGATGGTCTGTTGAAATTCCTTCGCTTGATGTATTAATTGCATACAACGCGCAGGTAATTGAGCAAACTCGAGAGTTACTTACCAAACAAATAAATGCCCAAACAGCATATTTCTTGCAGTTGTCAATTTTTCATCAAGACATGCACAACGAAGCTTTTGCTTACATGTGGCAAACACTCGGCTATCCAGAACCTTTTAAGCCTTTTTCTGATCCGAGTTTTTCTAACCAACTACCTTCCTCATTTATTCAATTTGAGGAATCAACAATGACAGTTGGTGCTGCTCCCAACAGTGGCTTTATTTTTGATAATGAAAAATGGGCGCATGCTGTCAGCCTTCCAGCATTTGCGATTTCTAATCAACCTGTAACAAACTTTCAGTATTTAGAGTTTATTGAGTCTTCTGCAAATCAGTCGCATCACAATCCCATACCGTACCCTACACATTGGAAAAAGGATGGCGGAACCTGGTATCAGCGTTACTTTAATGCGTGGCTAGTTTTTCGTCCGAACGAGCCGGTTCGGCATATTTCCTATTTAAATGCAAAACGCTATTGCCAATGGCGAGAATTACGTCTTCCCACTGAGCATGAATTAGCCCTTCTAAGAAATCAATCTCCTTCGCAATGGCAATCTTCTTATTTATGGGAATGGACGGATAGCCTCTTTCAACCCTTTCCTGGGTTTGTATCTGACCCCTATACAGACTACTCAAGTCCCTGGTTTGATGACAATTACCAGGTGTTAAAGGGTTGGAGTATGTACACACCAGAACGCTTAAAGAGAACGAATTTTCGTAATTTCTATGCCCCACACCGCAGCGACCTTTTTTGCGGGTTTCGTACCTGCATGCCTTAACTTGACTAAACTACCGCAACAATAATTTCTAAACTTTATCTCTATGTCCTATAACGGTCGACTTACTTCTCTCTCGCATGGTGGCGGTTGTGGTTGCAAAATTGCACCTGGCATCTTGAGCGACATCCTAAAAGCCTCCCCAATTCGTAATCTACCCATTGCATTGCTTGCTGGGTCGGACAATAACGAAGATGCTGCGGTTTATCAAATCAACGAGCATCAGGCAATCGTTGCAACCACTGATTTCTTCATGCCCATTGTGGATGATCCCTATGAGTTTGGTCGTATTGCAGCCACCAACGCAATTTCAGATATTTATGCAATGGGTGCCCAGCCTTTATTCGCTCTCGCACTTTTAGGCGTACCTATCAATGTGTTGCCATTGGATGTCATTCAAAAAATTACATCTGGTGGTGAATCCGTATGTACCGATGCAGGAATCATGATTGCGGGTGGCCATTCCATTGATACGGTTGAGCCGATTTACGGCTTGGTTGCCATTGGTATCGTTGACCCAAAGAAACTCAAAAGAAATAACGGCGCTAAGGAAGGCGACAGCATTATTTTGAGTAAGCCGCTGGGTGTTGGCATTCTGTCTGCTGGACTCAAAAATAATCAACTCTCGGATGCAGGTTACAGAGAGATGATTGCACTTACAACTAAGCTAAATAAACCAGGCGCACTTTTGGCTCAGTTAGAAGGTGTGCACGCTCTCACAGACGTTACAGGTTTTGGCTTGGCTGGTCATGCACTTGAGCTAGCACGTGGCGCCAAGTTAGAAGCCAAATTGCAGTGGGATGCGATTCCAGTTATCAGCGAAGCCGTTACGCTGGTTCAAGCAGATATCTTTACGGGTGCTTCGACGCGAAACTGGCTTGGTTACGGCAATGAAATTACATTGGCTAGCCATTTGAAATTATGGCATCAAAACATCTTAAGTGACCCGCAGACAAGTGGCGGACTTCTTATTTCCTGTGCGCCAGAATGTGAAACCGAAGTGCTCACTATTTTGAAAGCGGACGGATTTATGGATGCCAAGAAAATTGGCAACTTTGTATCTGGCTCCGGGTTATCGGTTAATTAAACCAAGCCCATCTCATTACAACTCTTAACTCTCTCAAACATCATGCATATATTTGTAAACTTTAAATCTCAATTACGCTGTTTTTTAGCAGCAGGTTTATTGGCTGCAATAAGCTTTCAATCGATTGCGCAAAATACCTTACGTATTTCCGCTATTCCAGACGAATCACCAACAGAATTACAACGCAAATTTAAACCCCTGGGCGACTATCTTTCCAAAGAAACTGGCTTAAAAGTAGAGTTCACCCCTGTAACTGACTACGCCGCTGTAGTAGAGGCTCTGGCCAGTAAGAAAATTGATATGGCTTGGCTTGGTGGCTTTACGTATGTGCAAGCAAAGATAAGAACCAATGGGTCTGTTGTTCCAATTATTCAACGCGTAGAAGATGAAAAATTTACTAGTATTTTTATTGTTCCTTCAACTAGTTCACT
>JBAXNJ010000058.1:0-7851 GCA_037133815.1 Betaproteobacteria bacterium | reverse complement strand
CATGGGGTTTGATGGCACAAACGCCCAACGCCCTATTGCCCCCCAACCCTATCAACGGTCGCGGCAGTTTTGTTCCGCATGTTCCAACGCCGGAAGGCGAGGCTTGGTTTTTGGGGTCCACCTACGACCGCTTCCATCCCCATGTGGGTGTTACTGAAGAAGACCATGCTTTCAACTTGAGCCGGCTTGCCGAGCTTTTTCCGGACACCGCCAAAGCGCTAGAACCGGTTTTCTCAAAAGATGTTCGGGGCTGGGTTGGCGTGCGTTGCACCTTGCATGACCGCTTGCCCTTGGTGGGTTCGGTCGCTGACGCACCTGCAGGCTTGTGGATTAATTCAGCGATGGGCTCACGTGGGCTGACCTTGGGTCTTTTGTGCAGTGAGATTTTGGTGGCTCAAATGACGGGGCCACCACTTCCAGTGGATGTGAACTTGGTAGGTGCAATTTCATCGCATCGGTTTGCTGAAAAGGCACGGGCTAAGATGTTGCGCAAATGACCTCTCAAGACTCTCCTCTGGCAACACCAGCCCCAGTCCCTCTCTCCCAAGCCTTTTGGTTCTGGCTCAAGCTTGGGTTCATCAGCTTCGGCGGCCCAGCAGGCCAAATTTCCATCATGCACCAAGAGTTGGTGGAGCGGCGGCGGTGGATTTCTGAGAAACGGTTTTTGCATGCGTTGAATTACTGCATGGTCCTACCCGGCCCCGAGGCGCAACAACTGGTGACCTACATCGGTTGGCTCATGCACAAGCGCTGGGGCGGCATTGTGGCCGGCGCTTTGTTTGTATTGCCCTCTTTAGTTTTGTTGATCGCCTTGTCTTGGGTCTACATCGCTTACGGCGATATACCTGTGATTGCTGGATTGTTTTACGGCATCAAGCCTGCTGTCACCGCCATCGTGGTGCAGGCGGCACATCGCATTGGGTCGCGCGCTTTGCAAAACAAGGTGTTGTGGGGCATAGCAGGCGCCTCTTTTGTGGCGATCTTTGCTTTGGACGTGCCGTTTCCTTTGATCGTTGGATTAGCGGCCTTAGTGGGATTTGTTGGCGGTAAGTTGTCGCCCGAAACTTTCAAGGTGGGTGGCGGTAATGGCAGCAAAAAAGCTTCGTATGGCCCCGCTTTGATAGACGACCACACGCCAACGCCAGAGCACGCCAAGTTCAATATAAAAGGCTTGATTCAAGTGCTTTTAATAGGAGCCATGTTGTGGGCGATTCCCATAGCCCTTCTTAACGCCACATTCGGTTGGGAACACACCTTCACCCAAATGGCATGGTTCTTCACCAAAGCCGCGTGGCTCACATTTGGTGGTGCCTACGCTGTCTTGCCCTATGTCTACCAAGGCGCCATCACCGACTTTGCTTGGGTGACGCCCACCCAAATGATGGATGGCCTAGCCTTGGGCGAAACCACTCCCGGCCCGCTGATCATGGTGGTGGCATTTGTGGCTTTTGTCGGCGGCTATGTCAAAGCGTTGTTGGGGCCTGAGAGTCTGTTTTTAGCTGGCGCTTTGGCAGCATGCTTGGCGACGTGGTTCACCTTTTTGCCCTCATTCATCTTGATATTGGCGGGCGGCCCGTTTGTCGAGAGTACCCACAACGATTTGAAATTTACTGCGCCGTTGAGCGCCATCACCGCAGCGGTAGTCGGGGTCATCCTCAATTTAGCGCTGTTTTTTGGTTACCACTTGCTTTGGCCGCAAGGCTTTTCAGGGGCATTTGATTGGGCAAGTGCCTTGATTGCTTTGGGCGCCGCAATTGCATTGTTTAAGTTCAAACGCAATGTGATGCTTGTTATTGCAGGCTGCGCCATGGTCGGTCTGGCGTTTTCCCTTATTCTCTAAAAGCATATAAGTACAACCAAAAAATCCTTGGTTTTTGCATAAGGAGCCCTATGATCGCCCCCTTATGCATGAATTTGGCTTTATTTTTGCCGGCTTTTTTGTCGGCCTCGTAGTTGGTCTCACTGGCGTTGGTGGTGGGTCTTTGATGACCCCCATCTTGATTTTCTTCTTTGGAGTGAAGCCTTATTTGGCCGTCGGTACCGATTTGCTCTTTGCCGCCTTCACCAAAGGCGCTGGCACTTTGAGTCTGGCCCAGCAACGCCTGGTTCCTTGGCGCGTGGTTTTCACCCTGTGCGCGGGTAGCTTGCCAGGATCCGCTCTTACGCTGTGGGTGTTGCATGAAGCAGGCCCCGCTGAACCCGCAGTGCAGCAAGTTATGAAATCAACCCTTGGCGTCGCCTTGCTTTTGACAGCCATGGCCATGCTCTACAAAGCCATTCGCGGTAAAAAAGCCCCGCACTCGCTGCCTGAAGAAGCCATTGAAAACGCCACACGCCCCCGCCATTCGGCTTTGCCAGTGCTGTTTGGAGCCTTCATCGGTGTCCTAGTTACGCTGACTTCTGTTGGTGCCGGCGCCATCGGCGTAACTGTGTTGATGATTTTGTATCCCCAGTTACCCCTTGCACGTATTGTTGCCAGCGATATCGCCTACGCCGTCCCCCTCACTTTGGTAGCGGGTTTAGGCCATGCGTCGATGGGTTCGGTTGACTGGTCATTGCTGTCGTTGTTGCTGGCAGGCTCGTTGCCTGGCATTTGGATTGGCTCCCGCTTGGTGCACAAAGCACCTGAGCGATTCATCCGTTCTGTTCTCTCTGTGTTGCTGGCTTGGGCTGGCAGCAAACTCGTTTTCGCTTAATTATTTATGTACCAATACACCGAATTTGACAAAAAGTTTGTGCAAACCCGCGCAGCGCAATACCGCGACCAGTTAACCCGCAACTTAGCCGGCGAATTGGGCGACGAAGAGTTCCGCCCTTTACGCCTGCAAAACGGTTGGTACATCCAACGCTATGCACCCATGTTGCGCGTGGCGGTGCCTTACGGCGAACTCAATAGCTGGCAGTTACGCGTACTTGCCAAAATCGCACGCGAATTCGATACGCCCACCCCAGAACTCATCGCGCACGCACAAAGTGAGCAAGACAAGATTAGCGGCATCTTGGCCCCACCTTTAACCACCAACTACGGCCACTTCACCACGCGCCAAAACGTGCAATTCAATTGGATTCCGTTAGACAAAAGCGCAGACGTGATGGAGTTGCTAGCCACAGTCAACCTGCACGGCATTCAAACCAGCGGCAATTGCATTCGCAACATCACCAGCGATGAACGCGCAGGCATCGCAGTAGACGAAGCCGTTGACCCCCGTCCTTATGCCGAAATCTTGCGCCAATGGAGTACCTTGCATCCTGAGTTCGCCTACCTGCCTCGCAAATTCAAAATCGCTATCACTGGCTCCGTAGAAGACCGCGCTGCGATCGCTTGGCACGACGTTGGTTTGCGAGTGGTACACAACGAACATGGCGAAGTTGGATTTAGAGTTTTAGTTGGCGGAGGCATGGGCCGCACACCCGTCATAGGCTCAGTCATTCGCGAGTTCTTGCCTTGGAACCAAATCATCAACTACCTAGAAGCTGTCGTTCGCGTTTACAACGCATGGGGACGTCGCGACAACATCTATAAAGCGCGCATCAAAATTTTGGTCAAAGCACAAGGTCAAACTTATTTCGATCAAGTGGAAGCCGAGTACCAACGCATCTTGAGTGACGGTGCCCACCACACCATCCCAAACCACGAGCTCGATCGCATGCGCGCTTGCTTCGTGGCACCACCTGTCGATGTAGTTAGCGAATCAGCACAACGCGAAGCAGAACAAGCACTTCTCAACCAAGCGAGCAACGACAAAGCGTTTGCACGCTGGTTGCAACAAAACGTCACCAGCCACCAAAACCCTGGCTTGCGCGTTGTTACACTGTCTTTCAAACGTTTAGGCCAAGCCCCCGGAGACGCCACCGCTGATCAACTCGATACCGCAGCAGCTTTGGCAGACCAATTTAGTGCAGGTGAAGTTCGCGTCAACCACGACCAAAACTTAGTTTTACCTTGGGTCCGCGTAGACCAACTCGCTGAACTTTGGCAAGCTGCACGCGCGGCGGGTTATGCCACGCCCAACGTGCATTTACTCACCGACATGATTGCTTGCCCGGGCGGTGACTATTGCGCTTTAGCGAATGCACGTTCCTTACCCATCGCAGCCGCCATCACTGAGCGCTACCAAGACCTAGACGAATTGTTTGACTTAGGCGAGATCGATCTGCACATCAGCGGATGCATCAACTCATGCGGACACCACCACAGCGGACACATCGGCATCTTGGGTGTCGATAAAGATGGCCAAGAGTGGTACCAAGTGACTTTGGGCGGCTCAGATGGCTCATCTTTAAATGGTGACGCCAAAGCAGGCAAAGTTGTCGGCCCCTCATTTGCAGCGAACGAAGTTGTCGATGTCATTGAAGCTGTTTTAGATGTGTACACCGAGCAACGCACTAGTGGCGAACACTTTGCCCGCACTTTAGAACGGGTGGGTTTTGACACTTTCAAAATAGCGGCTAATGCGGTGCGTCACACCACTGCGCGAATTGCTGCTTGAAACGGATTTAAATATGTCACTGCAATTTATTTCATTCACCGAGCACAGCCATGCCCCTAATGGCTTGGCATTAGCTAATGAAGCAGACGCGCAGGCTATAGCCTTTGACAATGTTCAGCGCATCGACCTGCACTTTCCCAAGTTCACCGATGGCCGTGCATTCAGTCAAGCATTTATCTTGCGCCGTCGAGGTTATGAAGGTGATATTCGCGCGCACGGTGATGTGTTAATCGACCAATTGGTACAAATGCAACGCAGCGGTTTTACTAGCGTGGTGTTGCGCGATGACCAAAACGCCGAGCATGGAAAAAAACTGTTATCGCATTACCCATCGTTCTACCAAGGTGATGCGGTACATCCACAACCGCACTTTGCAAAGGAAGCGGCATGAGCGCTATTGAATTGAACGCACATGCAAGTAGCAATTTCGCAGAAAAATTAGCAAAAACACAAGCCTTGCTGCAACGCGCAGCCAAAGAATTCAGCCCCGTCACACAAGCATCTAGCTTAGGCGCAGAAGACGTGGTCATCACCTACTTGATCAACAGTTTGCAATTACGTATTCCTGTATTCGTATTGGAAACTGGCGCGCTGCACCACGAAACCTTAGCTTTGCTAGAACGCACACAAGCGCATTCGCAAACCGATATCTACATCTACCGACCTGCGCACACCAGCTTAATGCGCTTCATTCGGGAAGAAGGTCAAGACGCTATTTTCAAAAGCATGGAGCAGCGCAAAGCCTGCTGCCATATTCGCAAGATGGAACCTTTGTCGCGCGCGCTCAAAGGCCAACGCGCATGGATCACAGGTTTGCGCAAAGAACAATCTCAAGCGCGCGCCGATGTGCCATTGATAGACACCTCGGAAGAAGCCAAAGGCACAGATGCCTACAACAGCTCTCCTAGTCGCGGGCTCATCAAATTGAATCCACTTGCCAACTGGACGTGGGGCGATGTGTGGCATTACATCGCGATTAACAAGGTGGACTACAACCCATTACATGACGCGTTTTTCCCCAGCATCGGTTGTGCGCCCTGCACCCGTGCCATTTCTATGGGCGAAGACTTCCGCGCCGGACGCTGGTGGTGGGAAGAAGAGAACGCCAAGGAATGCGGTCTACATGTGAAAGAAAGCTAAACCATGAATGCTCTAACCAAACCTGAAATGCACGCACTCAGCAACTCCCATCTCGATGCACTCGAGGAAGAAACCATCTTCATCTTGCGCGAAGTCGCCGCTGTGTTTGAGCGCCCTGCACTTTTGTTCTCTGGCGGCAAAGATTCTTTGGTCATGCTCAAGTGCGCAGAAAAAGCATTCGGTATCGGTCGTTTTCCCTACCCACTTTTGATGATCGATACAGGGCATAACTTCAAAGAAGTCACTGATTTCCGCGACTTACGCGCCAAAGAATTAGGCGCTGAATTGATTGTGCGCAATGTCGAAGACTCTATGAGGCGCGGCACTGTGCGACTTTCCCATGCAGGTGAAAGCCGCAATGTGCACCAATCCGTCACTTTGCTCGAAGCAATTGAAGAGTTTCATTTTGACGCCCTAATCGGTGGCGCCCGCCGCGACGAAGAAAAAGCCCGTGCCAAAGAACGCATCTTCAGCCACCGCGACAGCTTTGGCCAATGGCAACCCAAATCGCAACGCCCAGAGTTATGGACGCTTTTCAATACGCGCTTACAACCTGGCGAACACTTTCGCGTCTTTCCAATTTCTAATTGGACCGAACTCGATGTCTGGCAATACATCGCTAGAGAAAATATCGCCTTGCCTTCGATCTATTACACACACAAACGCGAAGTAGTAGACCGTCGCGGTTTGTTAGTGCCCGTCACGGAACTCACACCGTCCAAAGGCGATGAAAAAGTACAAGTGCGTGATGTGCGTTTTCGCACGGTTGGCGATATCACTTGCACCTGCCCTGTAGAAAGCTTAGCAGCCACACCACAAGACATCGTTTTAGAAACCTTGGCCGCAGATGTCAGCGAGCGCGGTGCCACCCGCATGGACGACAAAACATCTGACGCATCGATGGAAAAACGCAAGAAAGACGGTTATTTCTAATGAACGCTTCCACACTTCAAAACACCAGCAACGCATTACGCTTCATTACCTGCGGCTCAGTCGATGACGGCAAAAGCACATTGATCGGTCGATTGCTCGTCGACACCAAAGCCGTATTGCAAGACCACTTGGCTGGCGTTCAGCGCGCCGGCGTCACCGATTTGGCATTGCTCACCGACGGGTTAAGCGCGGAGCGCGAACAAGGTATCACCATCGACGTCGCCTACCGCTATTTCAGCACCGAAGCACGCAAGTTCATCATTGGTGACACGCCTGGCCATGAGCAATACACCCGCAATATGGTTACTGCTGCTTCTAGCGCAGACGCTGCCGTGGTCTTGGTCGACGCCATCAAACTCGATTGGAAAAACCCAGCACTCGAGTTGCTTCCCCAAACCCGTCGCCACGCATTGTTGGTCAATCTCTTACGCGTTCCATCCATTGTGTTTGCCATCAACAAACTCGACGCGGTTGGCGATCCAAGCTTGGCATTTGTCAATATCTCCAATGCACTTCGTAAGTTTGCAGAACAAGCGCAGATCACGATTACCGCCATGGTTCCTATCTCTGCGCTCAAAGGCTTCAACGTAGTTGACACTGCTGAGCAAGATTGGTGTGGATACAAGGGCCCACACTTATTGGACATTTTGGAAGGCTTACCCACCACACCGGCGGAAGAACACGTTGCATTTAGTTTCCCTGTGCAATGGGTTGAGAAATTTCATGACTCCAATGTCACTTCGCAAGGCCGTCGCGTGTTTTGGGGTCGCGTAGGAACAGGCACTGTGTCCGTTGGAAAAACCGTGACAGTGTTCCCTAGCGGTCAAACTGCCGTGGTCGCTCAGGTGTTAAGCGCCACACGTCAAAGCTTGACATCCATCAGTGGCCACAACGCGGGCATCGTGCTGAACAAAGAAGTAGATGTCTCGCGTGGTGATTGGCTACTCGCTGGCGACAACACCTTGCAAGCCCAGCGCGAAATAGAAACTACCGTCGCTTGGATGGACGATGAGCCTCTGATAGCTGGAAGTGTTTATTGGGCCTTGCATGGACACCGCTGGGTCAAAGCCAAAGTACAGCGCGTGGTGCACCGCTTGAATGTCAACACCTTGAAAGAAGAAAACGCCAGCGAACTGCCACCAAACGCCATTGGCCATGTGACCCTTGCCTTGCAGCAACCTTTGGTGACGCTGCCATTCACACAATCGCGCGTTTTAGGTGCACTGGTATTGGTGGACACCGCTAGCCACAAGACCTCAGCCGCGGTATTGGTTCGCTAAGCACCATC
>JBAXNJ010000057.1:0-7852 GCA_037133815.1 Betaproteobacteria bacterium | reverse complement strand
GTTGCGGTAATGGAACCAAGCTTCTAATTTGGGCATGTATTTGTTTAAGAAGCGTCTGTCTTGGCCAATGGTGTTGCCACACATAGGCGAGACCCCCTTAGACACATAAGGTTTGATAAAGGCTATCAAAACGTCTTGGGCTTCTTGCTCGGTCGCAGTGGAGGCTTTAACTTTCTCTGTCAAACCACTCTTACCGTGCGTACCGCGGTTCCAAGCGTCCATTTTGGATAGAACTTCATCGCTTTGGTGGATTACTAAGACAGGGCCTTCAATGCGAACGGATAGATCGGGACTGGTCACGATCACAGCGATCTCAAGCAAGCGATCGCGATCGGGTTCGAGGCCAGACATTTCGCAATCTAACCAAACAAGATTGAGGTCAGATTTGGCTAATGTGGGCTGAGTGAGTGAAGTTAGCTCTGTATGAGACTTAGAAGTATTGGGCATAGCGCAGATTGTCGTGCATCCCCAATAACAGGCGGGGTACATACATTCATCTAAACTTCCACTTATGATGAATTCTTCTCTCTCCATGAGCGTGGCACTTGCAGTGTTGCTGGTTGCCAATCTATTAACCAAACTGTGGTTGGCTTCTCGCCAAGTGCGCCATGTTGCGCAACACCGTGATGCAGTACCTGCTGCGTTTGCTGACACGATCACACTCGAATCACATCAAAAGGCTGCGGACTACACATTGGAAAAAGCCCGTGTGGGTTTGATCGATCTTGCTTTAGATGCCGCCACCCTTTTAGCTTGGACATTGCTTGGGGGCTTAGATTTTCTCAACCAAGTCACATTGCAGCTCATGGGACCAGGCATGGGTCAGCAAGTGGTTTTGGTGCTTGCTTTTATGTTGGTCGGTGGATTGATTGGCTTGCCTTTGTCGCTCTACCAAACATTCAGTGTGGAACAACGATTTGGATTCAATAAAACAACGCCTGTCTTGTGGGTGAGTGATCTACTCAAAGGCATTGCGGTTGGCTTGATCTTGGGATTACCCATTTTGTGGCTCGTGTTGTGGCTGATGGAAGCTGGCGGTGCATGGTGGTGGGTTTGGGCGTGGGGCGCATTGGTTGCTTATCAATTGTTTGTCATGTGGATCGCACCCAATGTGATCATGCCGCTGTTTAATAAGTTCACACCGCTTGAAGACGACACACTCAAAGCGCGTGTGAATGCTTTGATGTCTCGCGCTGGCTTCACCGCCAAAGGCTTTTTTGTGATGGATGGCAGCCGACGCTCTGCGCATTCAAATGCTTTTTTCACTGGCTTTGGTGCGGCTAAGCGGGTGGTTTTTTTCGACACCTTGCTTGCGCAACTCAATGGCGACGAAATGGAAGCCGTCTTGGCGCATGAGTTAGGTCACTTTAAACACCGCCATATTTTGCAAATGATGGCGACTAGTTTTGCATTCAGTTTGGTGGGTCTTGCGTTACTCGGATGGTTGTCACAGCAAGTTTGGTTCTACACAGGTTTAGGCGTTGCACCTAACTTGCAAGGCGGCAATAGTGCATTGGCTTTGCTACTGTTCATGTTGTTTTTGCCTTTGGTGACCTTTTTCATCACACCTCTGTCTTCGCGTCGATCACGCCGATTTGAATTTGAAGCGGATGCCTATGCGGCAAGTCATAGCGATGGCAAATCTTTAGCTAGCGCCCTACTTAAGCTCTACCAAGACAATGCATCCACCTTAACGCCAGACCCTTGGTTTGTCGCTTTTTATTACTCGCACCCACCAGCTTCTCAACGCATCGCGCGGATTGTTGCATGACCCAAACGGGCTTAGTGGTGGCCAGCCATGGACGCCACTGTATGGTCGAGTCAACGGATGGTGAACGACGCATTTGTCATCCAAGGGGCAAGAAAAGCCAAGTAGTCGTTGGTGACCAAGTGGAGTGGCTGCCTTCTACCGATGAGGGCACGATAGAAAAAATCCTGCCCCGGCGCAACTTGTTTTACAGACAAGATGAAATCCGCACCAAATCGTTCGCAGCCAATTTAGACCAAGTGGTGATCTTGCTGGCTGCGGAGCCCGAGTTCTCACAAATGCAACTCACACGCGCCTTGATTGCGGCGCAAGCAGAGCACATCACGCCCATCATTGCCTTGAACAAAAGCGATCTGACCGATTTATTTGCCCGCGCCCTGGAGCGTTTAGCGCCCTACACGGCAATGGGCTACACCGTTTTGCAACTGGCTATCAAACATGGTCGCTCGGATGACTTGGTGGAACGTTTACAAAATAAAACCAGTTTGATATTAGGACCATCGGGTACGGGTAAAAGCACTTTGATTAACCAGTTCATACCCAATGCGTTGGTTAGTACGGGTGAGATTTCGCACGCATTGAACTCGGGCAAACATACGACGACATCTACCAATTTGTATTGGGTAGATGTCGAACGCACGACCGCATTGATCGACTCGCCAGGGTTTCAAGAGTTTGGGCTACACCATATAGATGCGATGCAACTCGCCGCTTACATGCCAGACTTCAAGCCACATGTTTCAGAATGCAAGTTTTACAACTGCACGCATTTGCATGAACCAGGATGCGGCGTGCAGGCTGCTGTTGCATCTGGAGAAATCAACGCCTCGCGCTACAAGCTCTACGGCATGTTGTTTGCTGAACTCACTGAACCTAAACATTACTAGAACCACTTTTAGGCTGGTCTTCAATACCACTAACGCCTGAATCCCCTCCGGCTCTTACAAAATTTCACCAGAGCGGAAATATAACTATGCACACAACACTTTCACCGCGCCGAGAATTACTTTTGCTTCTTTCATTAGCAGGCATCCAATTTACCCATATCGTGGACTTCATGATCATGATGCCATTGGGGCCACAACTCACCGCGCTTTTTGACATTAGCTTTGCTGAGTTTGGTTTATTGGTTTCTGCCTACACCATCTCTGCGGGCATATCCGGTTTGTTTGCCACCACTTTCGTGGATAGGTTTGACCGTAAACACTTGCTGTTGACGCTCTACACCTTGTTTGCGCTCACAACGATTGCTTGTGGCATTGCGCCATCTTTCTTTTGGTTGATGGCAGCGCGAATTGCTGCTGGTTTTTTTGGCGGCGTACTCAACACCATGTCGCAAACCATCATTGGTGACGTCATTCCCTTTGCGCGACGTGGCAGAGCTACAGGCATTGTGATGACGTCTTTTTCTGTCGCAACCGTGGCAGGCGTTCCAGCAGGACTGATGTTTGCCAATTTATGGGGTTGGCATTTTGCTTTTTTTGCGATTGGGGTGATGTGTCTTGGAGTAGGCGCATTAGCGTTTTATGCACTCCCCTCATTGGATGCGCATATTGCACACGGCGAAGATAAACACGTGTTACACGGCATGATGCAAGTTCTCAGCGAACACAACCAACGCATGGCTTTATTTCTCTCCGCCACGATGATGTTTGCAGCTTTCACCATCATTCCTTACATCACTTTGTATTTACAAAACAACCATGTGATGACCGCATCCGAAATTCCTTGGTTATATTTTTGCGGGGGTGTAGTGACCTTATTCACGGGCAGATGGATTGGCGGCATTACGGATCGCCATGGCAAGCGTCAGACGTTTCAAAAAGCGGTGTTGTTTTCAATCATTCCTATGTTTGCCATTACTTTGCTGACGCCTATTCCTCTGCCTTTTATTTTATTGACGACCACGCTCTTGTTTGCCTCGATGAACGGACGCATGATCCCAGGTATGGCGCTTCTCACGTCTGCCGCGAACCCTAAATTTCGCGGCACTTTTATGTCGCTCAATGGCGCTGTGCAGTCCTTCTCTATGGGTATCGCCTCCTGGGTTGGCGGAATGTTGTTGCAACGCGAACCTAGCGGGCAAGTGACCCACTACTGGTTATGCGCAGTGGTTGCAGCGCTTGCGTCTTTAGGGGCTTACTTTTTGGCGAGTCGCGTGAAGATGCATGAGTGATTGATTAGGTAACTCAATATTTGAATGTATTCGTGAGTCTTTTGATTAACTTTTGTAATTACTTATCAATTTTGCTTTTCTGATTTCTTCTATGGTCGATGTAACGACTACAGGTTTGAAATCGCATGCAATTATTTAATAAATTATCTGTTATAGTAACTCATTCGTTACCATTAAATAGGGGCATTGAAGTACGCGAGTACCTGCAAGAGAACGGGAAGAGCCCCTATAAAAAATGGTTCGATGCATTGCCAGCAACGATTGCAGCAAAAGTCTCTGTAGCTTTGTTGAGAATAGAAATGGGCAACCTTTCGAGCGTCAAATGGTTCGATGGGATTGGCGAGTTTGTGTTGAACACAGGCCCTGGGTACCGCATTTACCTCGGTAAAGATGGTCCAAACCTGATTGTTTTGCTAGGCGGCGGAACAAAACATAGACAACAAAAAGACATTGATCAAGCAAAAGAGTTGTTTGCACATTACAAAGCTAGAAAAAAGAACAAACGAATATGAAAATTGAAAGGTATGTATGGCACTGACTAGAAATTTCAAAGAAACAGTTTTAGAACGCGTTCACCGTGATGAAGCGTTTGCGACCGCACTTCTCGACGAAGCCGCCACTTTATTTTTAAATGGCGAACCAGAGACAGCACGCCTTGTTTTGCGCGATTTGGTCAATGCCACGATAGGCTTTGAGCACTTGGCCGTAGTTACTGAAAAGCCAAGTAAAAGTTTGCATCGCATGCTGTCTCCTAAAGGAAATCCAAGCATGGACAATCTGGCCGCTATATTTTGCGCCGTTCGCGAGAAGTTAAACGTAACCCTTGAGGCGCATTCGGTTGCGATTTAAATTGCAAATTTGCAAAAACTAACCCAGCAACCTTGCCAAAGTTAAAAGCGCCAGCAACACCATCCACAACACTACTGAGCGCCATACCAAACCCACTACGCTGGCCAAGTGACTTTTTTCTGGCGAACGTCCAGGGGTGCTTTCGCTGTCTTGACCATCACTAGGAATCCCATCTTGCAGCGAAACGTCTGACGAATCAGTACCGCTGGAAGGCAATGCAGCACCCCCTAGTTGAACATTCAACGCACCAGACGTAGCAGCAATCACCACGCCATCGTTGTCGTCAAAAAAGCGCTGCGCATAGTTGCGCCAGCAGTCGATGGCGTCTTCAAAGTTACCGACTACTCCAAATGCAACAGCTGTCATGCGCGCTGGCAACCAGTCCACCACATACCAAGCTTTCTTTGCACAAACTTGCAACGCTAAGCTGACAAATTTGTTATCAGTATGCGGCGTATGCGCCCAGATGCGAGATACCCATTCACTCATGCGGTAGACCACAGCACCTGCAGGCCCAAAGCCTAATGCAGCAAAAAAAGAAAAACACGCCATGACGCCAAACACATGGCGGTGCGCAGATAGCACTGAAAACTCAATCACATGGCGCAGCAGTTCTTGGCGTGGCAAAGTGCCGACCGCTACTTGTTTCCAATGCGCCAAGACCTCTCGCGCTTGCTGTTCATCACCCTCTTCCAATGCATCACGAATATCCGTGAAGTAATGGCTGAACTGGCGAAAACCTAAAGCTAAATACAAGACACCCACACTCCAAATCATTGCGGCAGGCCAGCCCAACCAAGCCAGCAAACTCCAATGGATGATGAGTGACAAGACGGAGGGCACACCAACTGCTAAGGCCCATGTCAACCATGCGAGCTTTTCTTGTCCAGCATCAAATGTGTGACTGATCCACTCCAACCATGCACGCAAAGCACGATGCGCCCAGTTCTCATGCGCCAAAGGGCGCACTTGTTCGATCAAGAAAGCAAAGAGTAGGGCTAAGAAACTCATAGCCTGATGATAACTACTACGCTTGTAAGAATCGGTAGAAGTTACGCAACATCCCAGCCGTCGCACCCCAGATAAATCGCTGGTCTGGTCCATCTTGATATGACATCGATAACCATTGGCGCTGCACGCCCTCAAACTCCCACACATGCCAACGGTGGTTGGCGGGGTTCATCAAATAGGCCAAAGGTACTTCAAATGCATGCGCTACTTCATTTGTATTGATCTGCAATTGCATCGCTGGATCGATCAAAGCAACGATCGGAGTGACATGAAAAGCCGAGCCAGTGATGTAGATAGGCAATTCGCCAAGCACTTGCACGTAATGTGTTTCAAGCCCTACCTCTTCATAGGCTTCCCGCAAAGCAGTGGCTGCAGCGTCTGCGTCATGCGCGTCGCACTTACCGCCTGCAAATGCAACTTGGCCAGCGTGCGTGCTCATATGTTCAGTGCGCTGGGTAAGTAATACGGTAGGTTCGTCACGCATGACCAAGCCCATCAAAACGGCAGCCTTCGCTGGTTCGCGATCCATAAACTTCCGCTCACGCAGGATTTCTGGCTGCCAAGTTGGCGGTTGCGCAAAACGTTGCTGCAAAGCTTTTGCAAACAATCTTTCATTTGGCACGGGCGCGAGATGGATGTCGATGCGATCGACAGGAATCTGCAGTGGGTTGAAAACGGATGGATTAGCCATAAAAGGCAACAAAAAAGCCACCGCAAGTTAACACTTGGGGAGGCTGATGAAAAGCCAAAGCTTGGAGTAGCTTACTCAGCCGCTGCTGCAGCGGCTTTGTTGGCGGCTGCAGACTTGCTGACCAGCTTTTCTTTAATACGGGCTGACTTACCGCTGCGGTCACGCAAGTAGTACAACTTGGCACGGCGCACATCGCCACGGCGTTTGACTTCAATGCTGGCGATCAAGGGGCTATAAGTTTGGAAGGTACGCTCGACACCTTCACCGCTAGAAATTTTGCGAACGATGAAACCGCTGTTCAAACCGCGGTTGCGTTTGGCAATGACTACGCCTTCGTATGCCTGCAGGCGCTTGCGCGTACCTTCGACCACGTTGACGCTGACGATGACCGTGTCGCCAGGAGCGAACTCGGGGATTTTTTTGTTGAGGCGAGCAATTTCTTCTGCCTCAAGGGTTTGGATTAAATTCATAAAGACCTCTGATGGATCGTGACCGCGCTACACAAAAGGCTTCTGGTGACTTCTAAGAAGAAGACCCGAAGCGGCCGGCCAGAGGATCGAAAAGCCCTCCATTATAGCGACTTTTGCTCGGTCAGCACAGCCTCATCTTGGACGTTAAGTAGGCCTGCTGCGCGCGCAGCGTCGATCATGTCTGGGCGCAGGCGTTGGTTCAGGGCTAAGCGTTTTGCACGTCTCCATACTTCTATTTGGGCATGGTGGCCAGACATGAGCGCCTCGGGCACGCCCTGCCCTTGCCATTGCTCAGGCCGGGTGTAGTGCGGGCAATCTAGTAAACCGTCTAAGGCGGGGTGGAAGCTATCCATTTGCGAACTGTCGCCATCGTGCAAAACGCCAGGCTGCAAGCGGGTGACGGCATCCAATAAAGCCATGGCGGCGATTTCGCCCCCTGACATTACAAAGTCGCCCAAGCTGATTTGCTGGTCTACAAATTGGTCAATGAAGCGTTGGTCCACTCCCTCATAACGCCCGCAAAGCAAGATAGCGCCAGCACTGTCAGCCCACTTTTGCACCACCTTGTGTTGCAAAGTTTGGCCAATGGGCGAAAAAAGCACCAAGGGCGCCACGTGACGGTCTTGGCCACGCTCAGCGCGAATCGCTTCTAAACAAGCGGCCAAGGGCTCGGCCATCATCACCATGCCGGGGCCACCGCCAAAGGGGCGGTCGTCGACCCGACGGTAATTACCTTGCGCGTAGTCGCGCGGGTTCCAGAGTTTGACTGTGACTTGCCCAGATTCATAGGCGCGGCGTGTAACACCGCTGACCAAAAAGGCTTCGAAGACTTCCGGGAAAAGGGTGATGACGTCGAAACGCATGGTGTTTAAACGTCGAAATCAGGC
>JBAXNJ010000056.1:0-7857 GCA_037133815.1 Betaproteobacteria bacterium | reverse complement strand
CTTTGGCGATTTTTAAACCATACGCCATATTGTCAAAAACACTCATGTGTGGATACAGCGCATAGCTTTGGAACACCATAGCAATATCGCGCTTTGAGGGTTCTAAGTCGTTGACTCTGTTGTTACCAATTCGAATTTCGCCCTCAGTAATATCCTCTAGGCCAGCCACCATGCGCAACAAAGTTGATTTACCGCAACCCGAGGGGCCTACGATCACGACAAATTCGCCATCATGTATCTCAGCGCTGACGTTGTGCAAAACCTGCACGGCCTTGGTACCTACGCCGTAACGCTTCACTAAGTTTTTAAGTTCAATTGCTGCCATCATTATTTCTCTGTATCAACCAAACCTTTGATGAACCACTTTTGCATGCACAGCACCACCAATAAGGGCGGCAGCAAAGCCAACAAAGCCGTCGCCATGACCAAGTTCCATTGCACTTGTGAATCAGCACCGGCCGTCATACTTCTAATTCCCATGACGATGGGGTACATGCGTTCTTCGGTACTAATCAGTAAGGGCCAGAGATATTGATTCCAACCGTAAATAAACTGAATCACAAAAAGCGCTGCGATAGTGGTTCGCGAAAGTGGCAACAATACGTCCCAAAAAAACCGCATAGGCGTGGCACCATCTATCTTGGAAGCTTCTGCCAACTCATCGGGGACAGTCAGAAAAAATTGCCTAAATAAAAAAGTAGCGGTCGCCGAGGCAATCAATGGAATAGTCAATCCGGCAAAACTATTGACCATATGAAAATCTGCAATGACCTGATAGGTAGGAACGATCCGCACCTCTACAGGCAGCATCAAAGTAACAAAAATACCCCAAAAAACAGCTTTGCGATATGGGAATTGAAAATACACAATAGCAAAAGCGCTAAGTAACGAAATGATAATTTTTCCAACCGCAATGCTGACTGCCATCACACAACTTACCCACAACATGCGAGAAACGGGTATTTGGCTAGTGACGCCGGGGCCCTCCCCCCATAAAACCGTTTTTAAATTATTCCAAGTTTCATGACCAAACCAAAGCGGAATCGGAGATTGCGCCATTTCTTGCGCTGTATGTGAAGCCCCTACCAAAGCCACATAAATTGGAAAAACCGTTATCAACACGCCTATGCAAAGTACTAGGTGCGACAGCGTATCCAGCAAACGATGACGGCCCATCATGTCAGTAATTCACCTTCCGCTCAATGTAGCGAAACTGCAAAACAGTCAGCCCAATCACAATCAACATCAACACGACAGATTGCGCAGCAGAACCGCCCAGGTCCATGGCTTTAAACCCATCAAAATACACTTTATAAATAAGGATCGCTGTGTCTTTGCCAGGGCCGCCCTTTGTAGTGGCATCCACTACGCCAAACGTTTCAAAAAAAGCATACACAGTATTCACTACTAATAAAAAGAATGTCGTAGGGGTAAGTAGCGGAAACTGAATTGTCCAAAAGCGTCTCCATACGCCAGCGCCATCTATGGCAGCTGCCTCTATCAAAGATTTAGGAATACTTTGGAAACCCGCTAAAAAAAACAAAAAGTTATAGGAGATTTGCTTCCAAACAGCTGCAATCACAATCAACGTCATCGCATGGTTGCTATTGAGCAAAATATTCCAACGCACACCCCACTGCTCCAGCACATAAGAAGCCAAACCAACCGATGGCGAAAATAAAAATAACCACAAAACTCCAGCCACCACAGGTGCGACGGCATACGGCAAGATAAGAAGCGATCGGTAAACCCAAGCGCCTCGCACAATACGGTCTGCGAAAAAAGCCAGCAACAAGGATATTGAAATACCCAACCCCGCGACCAGTGAAGAAAAAATCGCTGTAGTCTTAAACGATGCAAGATACGTATCGTCACGCCATAACGACAAGAAGTTGTCAAACTCAACCCACTCTACCGATGTGCCAAACGCATCGGACTGTTGCAAAGATTGCATTAACGCCTGACTAGCAGGCCAAAAGAAGAAAGCTAAGACGATAAAAGCCTGGGGTGCAATGAGAACCCAAGGCAACCACGAAGATCTAAAAGTTACTTTTTTATCACTACTCAAAGTTCAAAGCCCAGTGCGTTGTTACGCAAACTGGGCTTCCTTTCTTACTAGTCTTGAGAATCAAGACTTATTGGCTTTTTCGAATTTTTCCAACAACTCATTACCGCGTTTAACGATGCTGTCTAAGGCTTCTTTAGCTGTCTTTTTACCAGCCCAAACTTGCTCGAGTTCTTCGTCTTCAATAGTGCGGATTTGAACATAGTTACCCAAACGAATACCGCGTGATTTATCAGTTGTTTTGCGAATCATTTGGTTGACAGATATATCCGTACCTGGGTTTTGCTTGTAAAAACCAGAATCTTCAGTCATCTTGAAAGAGGCCATCGTCACCGGTAAGTAACCTGTGCGCTTGTGATTAGCAGATTGAATCGCTGGGTCCGACAAGTAATTGAAGAAAGCAGCAACACCCTTGTATTCCTCAGATTTCTTACCCGACATGGCCCACAAACTAGCGCCACCGATCACAGTATTTTGTGGCGCGCCCTGCACATCGGGGTAATAAGGCAAGGTACCCACTGCAAATTTAAATTTTGCGTTTTTACTGATACCCGCATAGGCCGCAGAAGAGTTGAAACTGATCGCACATTCACCGGACTCAAAATTGGCACCTGCGCTACCAGCACGGCCCTTATAAACAAACAAACCTTGTTGCGCCATATTGCCCAAGTTCTCGATGTGACGCACATGCAAAGGGGAATTGACAACTAAGCGCGCATCCATACCCTTCATACCGTTGCCTTTGGTCGCCAGCTCGGTGTTATGCCAAGTCGAGAAACTCTCTAGTTGCGTCCACCCCTGCCATGCAGTAGTGACTGGGCACTTATGGCCACTTGCCTTGAGTTTGGCTGCTGCCAGTGTGACTTCGGGCCAAGTTTGTGGCAACTTATCTGTTGACACGCCTGCTACTTTCAAGGCATCTAAATTAACCCACATCACCGTGGTGGAGCTATTGAATGGAAAGGACATCATCTGGCCGTTAGGGGCTGTGTAGTAACCTGACACAGCTGGCACATAGGCCTTGGGGTCGAATTGGTAGCCACTGTCACGCATTATTTTTTCGACAGGAACCACTACGCCTTTGGACGCCATCATGGTGGCTGTGCCCACTTCAAACACTTGCAAAATATGTGGCGCATTACCTGCTCTGAAAGCAGCAACCGCTGCCGTCATGGATTCGTCGTAGTTGCCCTTAAAAACTGGAACAACTTTGTAATCGGTCTGTTTGCTGTTGAAATCTTTGGCTATATCTCCCACCCAATCACCTAAGGCGCCTGACATGGAGTGCCACCACTGAATTTCGGTTTGTGCGTGTGCACCAATGCTGCTAGTTATGACTGCCAAAGCAATCAATAATTTTTTGAAGTTCATAAATTTCCTTTGGATAAAAGTACAAGACTATTATTGAATCTTTCACCTCATCCAATTTGACAGATTTATGACGCGTAAATATATTTATAACCTTACAGTGCCCTATTGATCAACGACTTGGCGGCGCAATAGACGCCCCTTCAATTTTGTGACGCTCCAAGGCTTGCTTTACAAATCCGCTTGCCTTCATGTCCTCAACAAAAGTACGCAAAAACTTTTCTGCCTCCGCACCACGTATTTTGGGAACACCCATGGCTTGAGAGATCACCATAAAACTTCCAGGCAATAAACGCAGATCAGGCAAGCGTTTAGCATCTAACTCAAGTTGTTGTTTGACGCCTGCCGCAACATCATGTTTTTCGGTAACAAACATATCCACTACTGTGGGCGATGTGGGGCTACGGACTAACTTGGCTTGTTTGATCTCTCGGGTAAGAAATAAATCGTAGGCACTGCCTTTGCCTACGACGATCGAGTGCTCAGTTCGGTCTACTTCTTCATTGCGTTGCAAAGGAGAGTTTTTATGTACCAAATAACTGCCTTCTATCAACACATAAGGGGCCGTGAAAGCAATGGCATCGGCGCGCATCGGATCTACCGCAAAAAACCCTATGTCGACTTTTTCAGTCGATAGAGCCTCAACAGATTTACCCGCTGCATCAAACACCACATATTCCACAGGTACGCCCAAGCGTTTTGCGAGTTCGGCTGCCAAATCGACCGATACGCCCACTGGCTTTTGGGTAGCAGCATCGATCTTAGCCAAAATGGGATTTCCGACGTTGATGCCAGCGCGAAGTTTTCCTGTGGGTGCAAAGCTTTGGATCATGGTGTTATCAAAGTGAATGACTTGTTTGGTGGGGGTTGGGATACCTTTTGCGCTGATGGCTGCAGTATGAATTTGCCAGTTGCGAACGCCTGATTTATCTAGTTCCATGCGTAGCGCCCAGCCCCGATTGTTCTCAGGCAAACTGAATCCGTCAAAAACAAAATTTCCAAGGCTATAAAAAATAGGTTTGTTTTTATAACGGTCGGTATCTTGCACTTGATGGGGATGACCGCCGATAACAGCGTCTGCACCCGCGTCGATCATTAAGCGTGCTAATTGGCGTTGACGTTCGTTGGAAATTGGCCCTTCCCAACCCCAATGCATCACCGGAATAACGATGTCGGCTCGCCATTGGGTTCTTGCTTCTCGGATATCGCGCACCACTTGCTCGTCTTCGCTCCATGCCACGCCCACACGATCATGGTCTGCTTCAAAACTACGCGGTTGAAATTCGTCGTAGCCCAATATCGCGATGCGTAGGCCATTTCGCTCAAACACTTTGGGTGTATGCGCTTCTTTGAGGTTGTAGCCTGCTCCGTAATAACCAATTCCATTTTTCTTGAGTAGTCCCAGCATTTCAGAAAAAGCCTCAGGACCAAAATCACCAGAGTGGTTGTTGGCTAAGCCCACAGCATCAAAATATTTACGCAGGTATTTCAAACTGCGTGGGTGGGCTCTGAATGTATTGGGTTTATCGGGCTCTTCCGTTCCTTTCGTGGCTACAACGCACTCTAAGTTTCCAATACGTATATCGCTGCTTTTAAATAGCTTGCCAAAACCAATGAATGGATCACGCCCTTGCTGCATAGCCTTTCCAGGCGAGCCAGCCAGCATCATGTCACCCACCACCAAAAGAGAAACAGTCGATTGCTTAGCAGCAGTTTGCGCAAATGTCATGGGCGTGGCGAGCAACATTCCCAAAATGGATAGCCACAAAGGTATCAGAAATTGTAGGAATTTCTTCACGGAGCCGCCTCGTGCAAACTGCATCCATACACCAATTCCTTACCGAGGAAAGGAGAATACAAAGCAACGCGTCCTGTCAATGCATTAGCTTGCGAAAAGCCGTGTACCGCTGGAGCTGTAAATTTGGAATGCTGCAAAATTATTGGTTGTCGCCTTGTTTGATACGACACATACAAATTCACCAAATCCACTTGATTACCGGTTGTCATCAACACAGCCTTAAAACGAAAACGTCCCCCGATATCAATACTTTGTGCAAGGTATGGGTCAGAGACCGGCTTAAATGTATGGCTTTCGCTATGCCCATTGAGTTCGAACTGACACTGCAAGTGAGGTTCGGCCCAAGCATTGGCAGCGAGAAAGCACAGCGCTGTTAACCATAGTTTCACAGCAGATCCTTTTTTTCAACTTCTACCAACCTGACACCTAGCATCAGAGAAGACATCGTGTACTCCCTATCTAATCCAAGATTCTCTTTATTAGGCACTGTGGAAGGATCTGTATAAGTCCCAAATACATGATCCCAAATAGAGAAGTAAGACCCAAAGTTTGTGTCTCCATAAGTTTTATTGTGATTATGGTGAATGAAATGCATTCTCGGAGTTACTAGAAACCACTCTAACTGTCTTTCAAAAGGTAACTTTAAATTAGTGTGCGTCAGGTGCTGGCTAGAGATTTCAATCAAGATGATGATGTAAAAAATAATTGCACTGTCATCAATAAAAAATAAATTAGAAAATAACAACCCAGGCAAAACGATGAAAGCCATATGCAAAGGTGAGCCTCTAGCACCTGATAACCAATTGATAGCCTTTGGAGAGTGATGGAAAGCATGACAACTCCAAAATACGTGACTATGCATTAACCGATGCAACCAGTAACTACAAAAATCTACACAAATTAAATAGCAAAACAGCTTGACTGGCGCAATGAGGGTGATGTCTTGTAACGCGTTGGATTGCAGCCCAAGCTGAACGCTCTCTGTAATAAACCTAACGCCTGGTAACAAAAACTCTTCCGCTAATCCCGCGATCAATAAGGCTACAAAGATAAAAATTCCGTCAAAAAGCCTGATTCTTTGTAAGCCATACCCACTCATTGGAAAGTAAAGAGAAAAAAACCAAAAAATAAAACCCAGTAACGCAAAAACGCTCAACCTTATAAGTGAGTCATAAGTCAGCAAATCGTTCAAGATACTCATGTTTTGGTAATACCTTAATTTTTAAACATAAGGATAACCCTATATCCGTGCTAACTATCAATTATCTCTCCCCTCAGGCGATAAGAATTTCGAAGAAAACAGGGTTTGCCACCCTTGCCCTCTAGGTGATTGCTTGTTACTTTACGCACAGGCTTGCCACCACGGCATAGTCGTCAGACATAGGAGATATAGAACCATGTTAAAAAACATCATCAGCGGCTTACTCGCAGCCACTATGGCAATAGCCGGATCGGCTATGGCACAAAGCAAACAAATAAAAATCGGCGTAATTTTTGATATGTCCGGTGCACTTGCCGCTGGCGGCTCGAACGCAAGCTACCTGGGTACCAAATATGCGATTGACATCATCAATGAGCGTGGTGGTGTTGAGGGCTACAAGATTGTTCCCATCTATGTAGATGCACAAAGTAAAACCGAAGTTGCCATCAATGAGACTGAGCGCCTTGTCAATCAAGAGAAAGTAGATGTCGTCATGGGCGTGTTCTCTTCTGCGCAGTGTGTTCCTATGGCGCAACGATTGGACCAAGCCAAGAAATTCATGTGGGCTAATGTTTGCGTTGCATCTGCAGTTTTTAAAGATAAGAATTTGAAATATATTTTTAGAGGGCAAGTCCATTCTGACCAAATGGGTGAGGCTTCCTGCAAATTCTTGGCGGAAAACTCAAAATCAAAATTCGGTAAAGAGATTGGTGATTTGAAGGTTGCAATCATTTATGAAGACGGCCCTTACGGAGCTGGTGTAGCCATGGGTAACGAGGTGAATTGCAAGCAATTAGGAATGCAAATCACTTTGAAAGAGGGATATGCAGCAACTGCACCAGATCTGTCTGCGCTTGTCACCAAGCTTCGCCGCGCGCGACCTGATGCAATTCTTCATACAGGCTACAACCCCGACATCACCTTATTCTTAAGACAATCAAAAGAGCAAGGCTTGAAGTGGGGTGCGCTTATTGGTCACGGTGCTGGGTATGGTCAATTTGACAAACTATTTGCAACATTCAAAGAAGATGCAAATTACATCTACAACGTTGACCCTGTAGCCGCACAATTGATCGACCCCAAAGCTCTAAAACCAGGTTTAGGCGCTGTAACGTCGGAAATGATCAAGCGTTATAAAGCAGAAATCAAAGCGGATGAAATCCCTCCCCATGTTTCAATGGGCTTCAACCAAACTTGGATTTTCTTGACTGACGTTCTGCCTCGCGCAATTAAAAAGTATGGTGGCATTGACTCGGAAGCGCTAAGAAAGTCTGCGCTTGATACTGACATCCCAGAAGGAGGAACAATTCAAGGCTATGGAGTTAAGTTTGTTCCACCTGGTCAGTCTATGTCTGGTCAGAACGAGAGATCTACACCTGTTGTCCATCAGTACATCAACAACGACACCTTTGTTGTGTGGCCCAA
>JBAXNJ010000055.1:0-7969 GCA_037133815.1 Betaproteobacteria bacterium | reverse complement strand
ATAAAAGAGAACCTACCACGCCAACAGCTGTTGGCGTGGTAGGTTCTCTTTTATTGGTATACATACGTGGCAATCTAACTTGGGAATGCCTAAAGTTTTCGTTTATCGACAGCGCCAAGGTGACTGCCATGATTTTTCTTCTTTTGGGCGCTGGATTTATTTTTTCAACATTTTTATCCACCACTGGGGTCGTCTCAACCATGACCGAATGGATCAAAAGCATGGACCTTAGTTTCTTCATGCTGATGACAGGAATTATTGTTTTATATCTCTTTCTTGGTTGCTTCCTAGATGCCATTTCTATGATGGTGCTAACCATGCCTGTGCTAGCTCCTTTAGTCACGGCCTTTGACATGAGCTTGGTTTGGTTTGGGGTTGTTGTAGTGGTCATGATGGCTATCGGAACTATTACGCCTCCGCTAGGACTTAATTGTTTTGTTATGAAGGGCGCCCTAGGTGATGAATATGAGCTCAAGGATATTTTTGCAGGCTCACTTCCGTTCGTCATCTTGATGCTCGTCACAGTAGCCTTGATAATTGTTTATCCTGAGATCTGTCTTTGGTTACCAGAACTCATGAAATCTATGCGATGAATCTCATTGCCAACACATTAGAGTAAATGAATGGAAAATTTAATTAAAGGTTACGAAAGCTTTTATAGAAGGTTTATTCCTTTCCTAATTGCTGTGCCACTAGTCATCATGACTGTTGTTATCACCATAAATGTGATTGGCAGAAAATTATCCATGCCCTTCCCTGTGACTGTAGAGTTGGTTGAAGCGCTTCTGGTGGTTTCGGTCTATTTTGGTGTGGCGTTGGTTGCCCTAGAGGGTGGCCATGTCAATGTGACTTTTGCAACAGACAGACTGAATCCAAAAACGCGATTCTTTGTTGAAGGTATGGGGCATTTATTAGCAGCAATTGCATTTGTTTACCTGTCACTATCTGCTTGGTCAATAGCCCAAGCTTCCGTCAAAGTCCTCGAGTACCGCATGGCAGTTCTTCGGTTTCCACTATGGCCATTCAAAATTCTTTTTGCTTTTGGCTTAAGTTTGATGGCACTGCAATTGATCATCAATGCAATCAAAGCTTTTTTCTTGGCCTCGGGTCGGGAAAGCTATGCCGGCATCAGTTCTATGCCCAAGGCTCAAGACCCAGGTATCGGTTAAATTTCCCCTTGTTCTAACTTTTTTTAGGAGTGCACACATGAAACGATTATTTATAAAACTTGCTACTGCTACGCTGATAGCGAGCACTTTTCCGATTACCGTCTTAGCACAAGAACTACAACCCCAGACGTGGAAGATGGCTGTTGCAACTGGCGAAAAGTCTTGGTTTGGTGATTTGCACAAATGGTGGGGAAGCGAAGTTGAAAAACGCTCTGGTGGGAAAATAAAAATTCAATACTTCTGGTCAGACTCCCTTGTTAAGTGGGCAGATGCGTTACCAGGTATCCAGTCTGGAGTTGCTGACCTGGCTTGGGTAAGTAGTTCTTACCATCCCGCGCAATTACCCAACTACATGTCCCTGGATCACATGTTTAACTATGGTGACGACTATGTTGCTGCAGTCAAAGCTGCACTTGAAACCATGGATAACCAACCTGATCTGAAAGCAGAACTTGCAAAGAACGATGTCGTCCCCTTGATGTCGCACATCAGCGGGTTGGCTCCAGTCGGCACAAAAACGGCGCTCACCAACATGGATGTTCTTAAAGGGAAGACATTAAGAACGTACGGAGGCGCACGCACAGATTTTTATAAAAATCTAGGCTGGAACCCAGTCTTCATGGTCTTCTCTGATATGTATCCCGCGATTGATCGCGGAACCATTGATGCACTTGGCGAGTTGGTGATACTTCTTTCTAATGTTTTCAAACTTAATGAAGTTGTGAACCATGTTCATATGATGAACCCTCCAGGTCTTAAAGGCAACGGTGGCGTAGTTGGATCGGCCTTCTTTATGTCTGGTAAGAAATTCCGCTCGCTGCCACCTGCAACACAAAAAATGTTGGTGGAGCTGCGCAATGAGTACGGTGTTCGCTACGCAACCGAACTCATGAAGTCTGAGGATCTCATCAAAAAGAACTGGGCAGAAAAAAATAAGATCACTTTTGCATACTCCACACCTGCTGACGAACAAAGAATTCTTCAAGCCGGAACTGCAGCCAACGACAGTTTTCTTAAAAAGCTTGAAGGCGAAGGTGCTACCAACGTACGCAAAGTAGTTGCTTATTACACCGACTCACGTAAAAAATTAGAAGCCCAAAGCGCCAAAAAATAATCTCTCTCAGCGGCCCTAAACCAATCGGTTTAGGGCCTTTTTCACATTCCACTTGAAGTATTTACTGCCTAGACGCGTTATGGAAAACATTCATTTAGATATCAAACCCAAAGTAGTCACCTTGACGATAACGCGCGAACATGCGGGAAATATGTTTGATTTATCCATGATCCATGCGATGACGCAACACATCAATACTGTTTCAAATGATACATATTGCGTAGTGATTCGCGGCGCTGGGGCTGATTTTTGCCGCGGTAGAGACCCCTCCACCGCTGGTGCGCATCCCACGCCAATGGCTTTGCGTGACAACTTGTTGCTGCCCATCATGGATTTGTATGACGCTATTAAATCTTCCAAAATACCGGTCATTGCTGTCGTTCAAGGTCAAGCATTAGGCTTGGGCTGTGCGATTGCAGGTGTTTGCGACATAACGATAGCTGATGAAAGTGCCCTGTTTCAGTTGCCAGAGATGCAATACCACCTCCCTCCCACATTAGCCATCTCTGCCATTGTTGACAAAATCGGAAAAAAATCTACCGCCTGGATGGCCTATTCTCTTGACAAGATGGACGCCCATCGTGCACGCGAGATGGGTTTAATAAATTCTGTAGTGCCTGTTGGAAAATTAGATGCCGAATTAGAAAGACTTCTCGATACATTGACACAGCGAGACCTCATGGCAGTCAAGGCGGTCAAGGAATACCTTCACGTTGCCCCTGAATCCGGACCTGCGGTTCGGTCTATGGCCAGCAACTTACTGGCATTAGCTTTATCCACACAAGCCGCTCAAAAATCCTAATTAATTCACTATGTCTCGCATGGATTTTGTTCTTGAAGAAGCAACTATCGAGCAACTCCATGAAGCCATTGGTCAAAAACGGGCTACTTGTTTACAGGTAGTTAAGCATTACATCAATAGATGCGAACGCTACAACGGTGTAGCCACTATGCTGGTGACTCTTAATGGGGACGCATTAGATACCAAGCCAAAAGGAACTGTCCGCGCAGGTAAACCCCTCAGCTTTCCAACATCAACTGTTCCATTAAACAAAGTTTTACCTGACTTCAAAAAGTACGCAGGACCTCCGCTTGATCTAGGTCACATGGAAGCCACAGCTTCCGATCCAAAGGTTTTGCAACAGATGGGAATGGTTCAAGGGTTTGCCAATTCAGGGCAATTGAATGCACTGTCGACTTTAAATATACGTGGAGAGCGATCAGTGACTTGTCGGGGTGATTTTGATCTACACCCTAGTCTTGGACCCTTACCACCTGGCGCGCCACCTGCTTGCGAAATTTTTAGACACTATCCTGATGCCCTAGAACAAGCTGCAGCCTTGGATGAAAAATGGGGATCCAACCCAGATGTAAAAGCAATGCCTATGTATGGCGTTGTTTTTTCTTTCAAAGATGCTTTTGATACCAAGGATATGCGCTCTACAGGCGGCGGTGATGCAAACTACGATATTGACTTTCCTGCCAGAGACCATCTTTTAGTGGATCAATTACGCAAAAAGGGAGCCATCATTTTTGCGAAGGCTGTCATGACCGAATATAACGGTCGTGCTGGTGATCCTGGCGGTGTGAACCATCCCAAAAAAATCTTTCCTTCCCTATTGGGATACCAAAGAAGCACTTGGGGTGGAACGCCTGTCAATCCCTATGACACGACCCGATCTGCCTCTTTAGGATCGAGTTCTGGCTCGGGGGTATCTGTTAGCGCCAACCTTGTGATGGCCAGCTTGGGCGAAGAGACAAGGATGTCAACGCGTGGTCCAGCCAACCACAATGCGGTGGCCTTGATACTTCCTCACAAAGCATTACTTGGATTTGACGGTGGGGCTATAGGTGCAGATATCTACTGCGATAGAACTGGCATCTTATGTCGTACCTTAGACGACTGCTCTAAAGTTTTAGATGCATTGAAAGATACTGAGCAAGGGTATTACGACCCTCGAGACCCTTACACCACAGTACCACGATCAAGCGTTTTAGCTAGCTATCACCAGCACATAGCACGACATGTTGGAGCAGGATTTTTGAAAGGTGTGCGACTAGGTGTTATCAGAGAATCAATGATCACTGGTGGCAGCAAAGCTGCTGAACCCATTACCAAAGCCGCTGCGCAAGAAATTGACAATGTCTTGGGTGAATACTTACAAGCCACCTTAGTTGAATCCTCCGATCCTCTCTGGCAAGCTGATACAAAGCACGAAAAAATGCAAGTTGATTTTCGAATCGCCTTAGCCAAGCTTGTACCCATCTTCATGCCAGATATTCTTTTTAGACTTCACCCCGATGGTCAACCCGTATTTCCTGAATTTGCCCAGCATATTCAAACTACTGAATTTGCGCCTGGTATCTTTCACGGCAAGGGAACGATGAAGCCGATGGACTACATGGTGGCGCTTTCAGACTTGAAAATCACGCCACCGTCCAATCTAGATATCTCAACCATCCAGCAACAAATACTGGCCAATGGATTTAGATTTCACATCAGCCAGTACCTGTCACGCAGGGCGGATGATTGGCAAAAAATAGGCCTCCAAGAAACTCTTAGCAACTGGGCTTCGCTTAACCAACGCTCTAAATTTTGGGGCCAAGATCAATACGCTTCTTTCAAAAACTGGGAAGAAATAAATGATCCACGCAACCCATTGGGTGGGAGACAAGGCATCAACGAGCGCATCATGCTGCGTGAACTTCTTCGTCGAGTAGACATGATGGTGATTTATGAAAATAAATTAGATGCCTTAGTCAGGCTCCATACGCCACTTCCTCCAGGATTGATAGGAGGGGCAGATGAACCGGGTTTAATCGACCGCTTACGTTATGAGCATTTTTTTGGACCCAACGCTGGTTTGACAGAAATTTTGGTTCCAGCAGGTTATGTCCAGGTTGCCTACGATGCCCGTTTCCGTCTGGAAGATAACTGTAAAAGTTATGCATTTACAGCCAGTGAAGAGCCCACCTTATTACCTCAGCCTGGGTTGCCGTTCTCTTTAGTATTTAGAACTGAACCAGGCAAAGAAGATGTGGCTCTACGCATTGCATCGAGTTATGAGAAAGCATCCAGGAGAAGGGTTCCCCCTCCTGCTTTCTCGTAAGAATAACCAGTTAGCCGCTTTTAATTTTTAATAGCTGCGTTAACGCGCGGCATCACTTCAGTGGCAAATAGCTCCATAGAACGCTTTGCAAGTTTGGGGTCCATCCAGTCATGCCCAGCGTATAAAAGATTACCAAAGTCGCCCACATATTCACGGAAAGCGAGAATTTGGTCCACCACTGAATTGACAGTACCCGCCAACACCAATTTGCTGGCAACGAATTCGGGAGTAATCAGTGCGTCGTCCATATTAGGGTCTGTTTTGAACAAATTACTGCGACCACCATTCAAAAGCTTACGTACCAATTGCTTGAAATAAAAGTGGTAGGGGCCGTCCGCATCTCTGGCGTAGCGTTTAGCCGTTGGCTCATCGTCTGCAACAAAAATACTCTTGGCGATTCGCCACTCATCAGGATGCGCCACCGCACCGATTTCAGTGCGTCCGTCCGCATACTTTGGCCAGTGCGACTTGACCCACTCTGGCATCAAGAAGTTGGCCGAAATCGGTTGCCATCCGCGCTTGGCCATTTCAGTCACACCTTTCGAGAAAGGCGCCACAGCGGTACCCACAATCAACGGATGGGGCCGTTGATAAGGCTTCATGATGTAGCCTTGGCCGATCTCAGGAATCATGGTTTGTCCAACAGTGACTTTGAAAAACTCACCTTCCAAGTTATAGGGTGGCTCAGACTCCCAAATCTTCAGAACCATGTTGATTCCTTCAACAAACATGGCGTTACGGTCCCTACCAAAGTTGCCAAAAACCTCCGCATCAGACATCAATCCGCCTGGGCTGATGCCCATAATGAATCGGCCTTTGAGCATATGGTCCATCATGGCGGCTTGGGAAGCAATAGCAGCAGGGTGAGAGTTAGGCACATTGATCGTGCCTGTACCGAGCATGATGTTTTTGGTTTCAGAAATCAAGCTAGCCAAAAAAATCATCGATGAGGTAACGGTTTCTGCGGCATCTGTTACGTGCTCACCCACATACGCTTCGCTAAAACCCAACCGATCTGCCAAGATAACTGCTTCACGGTCCTCGGCCAGAGTTTCGGCAATATTGCGTCCTGGCGGATGCAGGGGCATCATGAACGTGCTGTATTTCAAATCGTTCTCCTCAATAGTAAAAAGAATATGCGTTAAGAAGTTTCATACTCAACGCCTTGCAAATAATTGCCTTGGCAAAACAGCAATGTAGGTTTGTGCTCGTAAAAATATTTTTCAACTTGCCCTAAAAAAAGCACATGGTCACCAACCACCGTGCGTTGTATCGTTTTGCATTCGATCGTGGCAACACAATCGTTTAAGACGGGCAGTCCATTCAATCCTTCACCAAAATCGACGCCTTCAAATTTATCTGACAGATTGCTGGAGAACTTTTTAGACAAGTCCATTTGCTGCAAGGACAATATATTGATCACAAAACGACCCGATGCGTCAAAGACGTCCAAGCTGGGTGACGTACTGCCCAAGCTCCATAAAACAATGGGCGGGTCCAGTGAAACCGAACTAAATGAGTTGGCCGTGACACCAACGAGCCGGGTTTGTTTGCTTCCGGAGGTGACCACCGTCACACCGGTTCCAAAGCTACCCAAAGCGTTGCGTAAATCACGTTTATCGAAAGAAGGGGATGACTTGGTGTTCATGTGATCACTTTAAGGTGATCAAGTGATCATTATGTATAGGGTTTTCCCTATATTTGCGCCCTATTTGGACTTTTTTGACTGCTTGGGTTTGATGATTTGTGGCAACAAGACTCTTGCCCCCGCCATAAAGTGCGCAATCGTCAGCCGAATCATTTCATCGACATCGTCTTCGATGGGGACATCGAAGATCCAACGTCTTTGTCCAAAGTAAAAAATACGTGCATTGATACTCCAGACCAACTCAATTTCTGACGTCTTCAATGGCATAGATTTGATATCTGGCAAACCCAGCTCTTGACGCAGCTCAATCGCTACGGGCTCAAGAATACGGCTGCGGAGCATTTCCAAATATTTCTTGTTGATGCTTTCTCCACGCAATCCTGAGAACATAAAAATACGCACCCAATCGCGCGTCAGAGCAGCTTTTGAGTACTCGATGTAGAGACTCACTAAACGCTCTTCCAAGGGAATCGAGCGGTCTTGAATGACGGCCTCCCAAAACGGGTTCCATCGCCCCACATAAACTTCCTCGTACACCTTATCAATCAGCGCATCTTTAGTAGGAAAGTACTTGTAAATCAATGACTGCGTAACCCCTAAGCGGCGCGCCAATTGCCGTGTGTCACCGCTAAAGCCCACCTCTGCAAAAAATTCAACCGCCGCCAAGACGATTTGCTTTTCCCTCTCTTGGCTAGTGAGTCGTTTTTTCTCTAAGGCTGGTTTTCTCAAAATCATGGTGTGTTGAGAAAAACTCAAACGGGTGCAGCAATAGTTTCAATACTCTTAGAGATCACAGATTTCATGATGGCCTCAAGTGCCGCCACATTGGCCAGCATTTCTTTATGCGTGACCGGGTAGTCTTGCTCGCCTTGAATAGCCATTGCAAAAGCCTCAAGATTAGCCAATACAGTAGGAGACTGGTCTGCAA
>JBAXNJ010000054.1:0-7981 GCA_037133815.1 Betaproteobacteria bacterium | reverse complement strand
TGCTTGGGCTATTGCGTTGTGGGTGAATCCATAAGCTTGCACCAGTACTTCGCTACTACTCGCGTCAATCGCTTTGACGATCGCTTGGGCTGCACCTGCGGGTGGCGTGAAGTAAACACCTAAAACTTCTGCTTGTATGGAAGTGTTTGAAGTGTTGGTATCTGCGCTAGCAGTGCTTAGGGGGTCGCCGCCTTTTAGCGTTGCTAAAACCTGGAAAAGTACAACACTAACAATAAAGAATAAAGAAAACCATTTTTTGCTCATAAGCTCCATGCTAAACGCTAATTGGCGAATTTGATGTTTTTAGCGTTTTTATCAGTTTACGCGTAGTAAAGTTCAAATGTTTTGAATTCTGCAATTCCCTCCTCCCGCGACATCGACCACGACCTCTCGCCCGCTACCAAACAGGCGATTCTGTTGTTATCTCTCGCAACTTTTTCAAGCATGTCGGTGCAGCGTATCTGCGATCCGATGCTTCCTGAACTATCCAAAGTATTCGATGCGCCGATGAGCGCGGTGTCGCAAGTGGTGTCCATGTTTGCGATCGGCTATGGGGTGATGCAACTTTTTTACGGTCCACTTGGTGATCGATGGGGTAAGTACCGCGTGGTCATCCTCGCAACTTTGGGTTGTGGATTAGGGTGTATTTTTTCTGCGCTGAGTAGCGGCTTAGACCAACTCGTCTTTGCGCGCATTACTACGGCTGTCTTTTCCGCCGCCATCATCCCGATGTCACTGGCGTGGGTGGGCGATGCGGTGGACTACCACAAGCGACAAGAAACACTCGCACGCGTGGGGCTAGGAACCATGTTGGGAATAACGTCTGGCCAGTTTTTTGGCGGATTGTTAACAGACACATTAGGTTGGCGCTGGGCCTTTGTGATGATGGCGGGGGTTTTCTGGACTGTGAGCTTTTTGCTTTGGCGACATTGGAGAAAGCTTGACGCGTCGCACCACCACAACCATGTATCGGCAGGTTTTTTCAAGCAACTATTTCTTGCTGGAAAAGACGCTTGGGTCAGAACCATTCTCTCAATTGCAGTGTTAGAAGGCGCATGCGTATTTGGCTTGTTGGCTATTACCGCCACGCATTTGCACAACAAGTTTGGGATTTCTCTCACCATGGCCGGCAGTACTGCTGCGCTTTTTGGTTTAGGCGGCATGCTCTACATGGCCACCGCCAAGTACACGATACGTAAATTTGGCGAGACGGGACTCTCGCGTATTGGAGCCAGTGGTTTATCCATCAGCTTTTTGATCATTGCTTTTACACCTTGGTGGCCACTCGCCCTTCCCGCTTGTTTTGGCGGCGGATTTGGCTTTGCCATGTTTCACAACACCATGCAAGCCCACGCCACGCAAATGGTGCCCACTGCGCGCGGAACTGGCGTCACCTTGTTCGCTGGATTTTTATTTTTAGGTCAATCACTGGGCGTGTTCATGCTGGCGAATTTGCTCACCCATTTTTCTTCTAGCTTTGTCATTGGTTGCGCGTCAGTTGTTGCCCTAGGTTTGGGACTTTTCCTAGCGTATGCGATTGAAAAACGACATGCCCATCATGCTCATTCACAATAAGCATTTGTATCGCCAACATTTGAGACAAGCACGATGACATCCGATATCGAAGCATTAGCCCAACAACTAGAACTTCACCCTGACTACAAGGTGCTGCGCAGGCTCACGCATACCAGTGTGTTTAATCCAGCAATAGCCAGCAACAAACTTTGCCGAGGCGTGGTGCTCGATACCGAAACCACAGGCTTTGATCCGCAACACGACAAGGTGATCGAGTTGGGTATGTTGCTATTTGATTTCGACCCAGTGACTGGAGAAATACATAAAGTATTGGATGTTTTTGACGAACTCGAAGACCCAGGTTTTCCGATTCCTCCCGCAACGATTGCGGTGCATCACATCACCGACGATATGGTGCAAGGCAAGAAAATTGATGATGCACAGGTCAATGCTCTCCTAAAAAACGTCGTGGTGGTGATTGCACACAACGCAGCGTTTGACCGGCCTTTTGTCGAAGCTCGCTGGCCTATTTTTGAGACACTGAACTGGGCTTGCAGCATCAAAGACATTGACTGGCGCGAAGAAGGTTTTGGTTCTGCCAAGTTGGAATATTTGTTGACCACGCAAGGCTATTTTTATGAAGCACACCGCGCAGAAGCTGATTGCCGCGCGCTGCTTGCGTTACTCAACCAAGTGTTGCCGCAAAGCCAACAAACCGCTTTATTGGTGATGCTTGAAACGCTCAATAAGCCTATAAAAAAGGTGTATGCCGTAGGCTCACCGTTTGAAACCAAAGATATTTTGAAGGCCCGCGGGTACCGTTGGTCCCCTGACTTGCGTTGTTGGAGTCGTCAACTGGCTGGCGACAAAGAGATGCAAGACGAACTAGCGTGGCTAAAGCACAAGGTCTACGGCGAAAGAAAAGCCCGCGTAGAGGTGGAAACTCTAGGCGGGACGGTGCGCTATTCGAATCGCGAAGGTCACAAAGAATTTGTGACCCTCTAACTTCTAATACCTTGAAGCTCTATCTTTGAAGCTCTATCTTTGAAGCTCTATCTTTGAAGCGCTACCTTTAAAGCGCTACACCTAACTCTTAAAAATTTAGTTTTTAAGCCTGCAGTTTTCAGTTGTAAGGCACGATTTGCCAAGGCACTGGACAAGTCGGCACATTGGGATAGAACTGCTGATAGGCACTGCAGTAGTAGGCACCTTGCGGAGGCACATTCAATATGGGCTGTTGTTGCACAACATAAACGGGGCGGTTTGCTGCGTAAATCGCACCACCCAAAATTGTGGCGCCTATAACGGGGGCTACCCAGTTATTACCCCAACCTTGGCGAAATTCATACCCACCGCGAAAGCCACCACCATAACCACCATGGCCATAGCCGCCGTGCCCACCATGGCCACCATGTCCAAAGCCCCCATGCGCCATTGCAGGAACGGCCAAAGCACCAATTAAAAGACTGATTAAGAGTTTAGAAAGACGTTTCATCAAGAACTCCTTGTTCTTATATCAAAGACCAAACGGTCTTATCTTCAACGCGCGCAATAACTAGGTGGATGACAGCGCGACTGTCTTTATTTGTTAGCGCTGGTAAACCACTAACCAAGGGCTGACACAGGTTTGGGCGATGGGGAAATACTGCCCTGTTTCACGGCAATAGTAAGCCTCAGAGACTGGGGCAGTAGGCGCACCCACCCATTGCACCGGAGGGGGTGGATTCGTGATAATCACCGCTGGGGGCGGCGTATTGATGTAAACCGTGGCAGGTTGCACCACACCATATGGGCGAAACATATAAATAGACGTCCCAACAATAGCTGATCCAACGATGGCAGGTGTCAACCAAGGGTCGTAGTAGCCTCCCCAGCCATAGTGCACGCCGACATAGCCTCTTGGGCCATGGGCCTGCGCCAAGGAAACTCCTAGGGCAAGCGTGAGACAAACGCCCAAAGGGCGAATTGTTTTGGAGTGAATCATGTTGCATCTCCTTATGACGTCGAACTATTGTCGTGCAATTACTGGATTGCAGGTTAAGGCGATGGGCGCAGCGTCGTGACCCCAGCCCATGTCGCAGAGACAAAGCCACGGAGCAAAAAGCATAGGTTCAGGCCTTATTTGGAAAGATTTTTCATCGTTTTGAGGGCTTTTTTTGCCACTTGAAGGAAGTCAGTCAATAAATTTGCGAAAATACGGTTTTGTCTAGATCTACAAAAACGATGTCACGCCCAGAAAAAACAGAAATCTCCAACGACGGTTTGCGCTACAAATCCAAAAAAGGCGGCTCGCCTTTCGAGGGACTTGGCAGAACTGGCGACACCATGAGCTGCATCAAGTGCGGCGTACATAAACCCCGCAATAACGGCTCTTTCAAGCGCATCTTGGGCTCTTCCATGTTTGTCTGCTTTGATTGCAGCCCCCCCAAGAAGGACGCTGCGCCCGCAGCTTCTGCAGCCGCAGCTACTAAAGCCAAGGCTTAATAACAATCCCCCAAACAACTAAAAAAAGCGGCTAAGCCGCTTTTTTGTCGCCTGATTCAAAGTTGTTTTCACTTGAATTGAATCTGGCTGCGCAAATTGTGCAGTCACTATTTAATCACTCCATACGAACAACACCACTTGGCTTAAAGCCAAGATCCGTCAATTTGCCCTTCTTTGCGCGGGCAGCTTTGGCGTTGTTGAGACTGCGAATTTCTAAGATTTCTTCTCGGGCCTTGCCGCCTCGGCCGATGCCGTCGATGCGCACACTGCGGGTATAGGCCGCAGCGCCAGCAAGGCTGTCCTTGGCATCGAGATCTATCAACATTAAACCGCGACCACCTTTTTCCATGGTTTTGAGCTCACCGATGGCGAAAGTTAAGAAGCGTCCTCCTGTGGAAGCACAAGCCACGTTGACGGCAACTGGCCATGGGGTCTCGCCTGATCCGCCGCTGACGGGGGAAGGACGACACATGGTTTCGCCTTCGTTGACGGTGACAAAAGCTTTACCGCTCTTGTTACGCGACACCATGTGTTCTATATTGGCTAAAAAGCCGTAACCTCCAGAACTGCTCAATAAATAAGTGGCATTTGCAGGGCCAGCCACGTAATGCAACAGCTGCGTCCCCGCTTCAAGTTCCACCAAGGTGGTCACTGGCAGGCCATCTCCCCGCGCGCCTGGCAGCAGGGAAACGGGTAACGAGTAAATACGGCCGTTGGAGCCAAAGGCGATGAACGTATCGACCGTTCGGCATTCAAAAGTGCCATGCAAACCGTCGCCCGCTTTGAAAGCAAAACTGCTGGGGTCATGGCTATGGCCGTTTCGGGCTCGGACCCAGCCTTTTTCGGAAACCACAACGGTGACGGGCTCATCCACCACCTTGACTTCGGCAACGGCTTTTTTCTCCTCTTGGATCAGCGTTCGTCGGGGGTCAGCAAAGGTTTTGGCGTCCGTCTCAATTTCTTTGACGATCAAGCGACGTAAGGCGGTTACGTTACCAACAATCTCTTCGAGCTTGGCTTTTTCTTCACCGAGCTCTTTCAGTTCCTGCTTAATCTTGATCGCTTCCAAGCGAGCCAATTGGCGCAGGCGAATTTCCAATATGTCTTCAGCCTGGCGATCGCTCAATTTGAAGCGCTGGATCAACGCCGCTTTGGGCTCGTCGCTTTGACGGATGATGGCAATCACCTCGTCAATATTGAGCAGCACCAGTTGGCGACCCTCCAAGATATGGATGCGGTCGAGCACCTTGTTCAAACGGTGTTGCGAACGGCGCAAAACCGTCGCTTGGCGGAACTCGATCCACTCGGTGAGCATCTCGCGCATCGACTTTTGCACGGGACGACCATCTATGCCCACCATGGTGAGGTTGATCGACGACGATGTTTCCAAGCTGGTGTGCGCCAGCAGAGTGGTGATGAGTTCTTGTTGTTCGATGGCGCGGGTTTTGGGCTCAAACACCAAACGTACAGCGGCGTCCTTGCTCGACTCGTCGCGCACCACATCGAGCACCGACAACACCGTGGCTTTGAGCTGGTTTTGATCGGGGCTCAGGGCTTTTTTGCCAGCTTTGACTTTGGGGTTGGTGATCTCTTCAATTTCTTCTAGTACGCGCTGGCTGCTTACGCCGGGTGGTAGTTCGTTCACCACCAACTGCCACTGGCCGCGTGCGAGGTCTTCTATGACCCAACGGGCACGCACTTTTAGAGAGCCGCGTCCGGTGCGGTAAGCGTCCGCAATATCGGAGGCGCTGCTGATGATTTGTCCGCCACCTGGGTAATCGGGGGCGGGCAACAGCGCCAGCAAATCTGCTTCGCTGAGTTTGGGGGTTTTGATTAAGGCGATGCAGGCGTCAGCCACTTCACGCAGGTTGTGGCTTGGAATTTCTGTTGCCATACCCACGGCGATGCCACTGGCGCCGTTCAACAAAGCAAACGGCAAACGCGCAGGTAACTGCTTGGGTTCTTCGGTGGAGCCGTCGTAGTTGGGTTGGAAGTCAACCGTGCCTTCGTCAATCTCGTCGAGCAACAAAGTGGTGATCTTGGCCAAGCGCGCTTCGGTGTAACGCATGGCAGCAGCACCGTCGCCGTCGCGGGAGCCGAAGTTGCCTTGTCCGTCGATGAGTGGATAGCGCTGCGCGAAGTCTTGCGCCATGCGCACCAGTGCTTCATACGCTGCGCTGTCGCCGTGGGGGTGGTAGCGGCCTAGTACGTCGCCGACGACGCGAGCGCTTTTGACGGGTTTGGCGCCGGTGTTGCCGCTAAAGCCTAAGCCCATGCGGGACATGGAATACAGGATGCGGCGCTGAACGGGTTTTTGGCCGTCGCAGACGTCGGGCAAAGCGCGGCCTTTGACTACGCTCAGGGCGTACTCCAAGTAGGCGCGTTGGGCGTAGTGGCCAAGGGCAATGCCGTCGTCGTTGTCGGCGGTGGGTAAATCTATGGTGGTGATGTCTGACATATTTTTCTATCTACACGTCTATTTCGATGCTGTCGCCGTGTAACTCCATGAGCTCTCTTCTTGCGGATGCTTCGCCCTTGCCCATGAGTTGGGTTATCAAGCCTTCTGTTTGTAGGAAGTCGAGTTGTCCTAGTTGAACTGGCATCAATCTGCGTGTGTCAGGGTTCAGAGTTGTGTCCCACAACTGTTCAGCACTCATCTCGCCTAAACCTTTGAATCGGCTGATGCTCCATGCACCTTCGCGAACACCGTCTTTACGGAGTTTGTCGAGGATGGCAGTAAGTTCGCCTTCATCAAGGGCATAGACCTTGGAAGCAGGTTTTTTGCCTCGAGCGGGAGCGTCTACTCGGAACAAAGGCGGACGCGCTACAAACACATTTCCCGATTCGATGAGTTTGGGAAAGTGCCTGAAGAACAAGGTCAACAACAAGACTTGGATGTGCGAACCATCCACATCGGCATCGCTCAAGATACAAATCTTGCCGTAGCGCAAGCCGCTTAAATCTGGCGTGTCATTGGGGCCATGGGGATCGATGCCAATCGCTACGGAGATATCGTGGATTTCGTTATTGGCAAACAAGCGGTCTCGCTCGACTTCCCAAGTGTTGAGCACTTTGCCCCGCAATGGCAGGATGGCTTGGTTTTGTTTGTTGCGGCCCATTTTGGCGCTGCCACCGGCACTATCACCTTCAACTAGGAAAACTTCGTTATCGGCTGTGTCTTTGCTTTCGCAGTCGGTTAACTTGCCTGGCAAGACTGCCACGCCAGAGCCTTTGCGTTTTTCAACTTTTTGTCCTGCTTTTTGGCGGGTTTGGGCGGCTTTGATGGCGAGTTCTGCCAGCTTTTTGCCGTATTCGACGTGTTGGTTAAGCCAGAGTTCCAACGTGGGCCGCACAAAACTAGAAACCAAACGGACAGCGTCGCGTGAGTTCAAACGTTCTTTAATTTGCCCTTGGAATTGCGGGTCCAGCACTTTGGCGCTGAGGACAAAACTGGCACGGGCAAAGACATCTTCGGGCATGAGTTTGACGCCTTTGGGCAGCAAAGCATGCAACTCGATAAAGCTTTTCACAGCAGTGAACAAACCGTCCCGCAAGCCCGAGTCATGCGTGCCGCCTGCGGTGGTGGGAATCAAATTGACATAGCTCTCGCGGACGGGTTGGCCGTCTTCGGTGAAGGCCACTGCCCATTCAGCGCCCTCGCCTTCGGCAAAGCTGTCATGGTTGCTGTCTGCGTAGCCATCCCCCTCGAACAAGGGAATGACGGGGTCTCCATTGAGCGTTTGCATCAAATAGTCGCGCAGGCCACCTTTGTAGAGCCAGTTTTGGGTGTCTTTGGTTTTTTCGTTGTTGAGCCACACGCCGACGCCAGGCATCAAGACAGCTTTGCTTCGAAGCAAGTGCACTAACTCCACCATGGGTAAGGCCGATGTTTCGAAGTATTTGCCGTCCGGCCAAACACGCACAGTAGTGCCTTGTTTGCGTTCATTCGCGTCTTGCTTGCGGATTTTGAGTTTTTCGACCA
>JBAXNJ010000053.1:0-8006 GCA_037133815.1 Betaproteobacteria bacterium | reverse complement strand
GCGCGGGCTTCGCCGCCAAAAATTACGTCTTTTGCTGCCATATAAATTTCTCCAGAATTTCAATAAATGTGCGTTGCAGTCGTTAAGCGACTACGGCGAAGAGGTCTTCTTCTTTCATGACGAGCAACTCTTCGCCGTCGACTTTGACGGTTTGGCCGCTGTATTTGCCGAACAACACGCGTTCGCCAACTTTGACATTCATGGCGATGAGTTCGCCTTTGTCATTTTTCTTGCCTGGGCCAACAGCCAAGATTTCACCTTGGTCTGGCTTTTCAGCGGCTGAGTCGGGAATCACGATGCCCGAGGCAGTTTTGGTTTCGCTATCAATACGCTTGACGATCACGCGATCGGCGAGGGGACGAAGTTTCATTGCATCTCCAAATTGGAACTAAAGGATTTAAAAACACGGTGGTTTCCGTTTTGGTAACCACCAGTTAGCTCATGGTGGGGTGCAAAGCAACTAAGTTGTTAGCACTCCCGTCCATTGAGTGCTAAGTTTAGGTCATCTGGGGTCGATTTCAAGTGCCCAAGTTTCAATAGTGGGCAATTTAGGCATAAAAAAACCCCGCAAGCGGGGTTTTTGCGACTTGCCGAGTTGATTGGCTCGGTTCAGGCGCTGTGTATAGGGATTATTGTTGGCGGTCGCGTGCGCTCAACAACTCAGCCATGACGCGGTAGTCGGTCATCGCGTTTTCCCACATACGGTTTTCACGGTCGGATTTGATCCAGCTAGAAGACGTTGTCGGAATGTTGTGGATACTTTTGAACATGCTAAAAACTAAGTCTTGGGCCACCGATAGGCCAAGTTTTGCACGTTCTACGCCGAAATGGATGGTGGGATATTGGGCATGTACGAAGGTTGTCATAGCGGCTCCTGTATTGCTTGCGGCAAAGTGAATGAGCCTTAATTGCAAGGGTTAACCCTAAAATCTTGGTAATTTATAAGGGTAATCCCTTATTTTGGCTTTGGCGTGGATGTGGCGCCGCTGTGGTGAGGCTATGGCAACTCTAGATTTTCTTCTGGCGCAGACTTATCGCGCGGCCCCACCATGCCCAGCCTGGATTTGAGAGACTGGGGTTGGCCGGTGATCAAAGCCGCGTAATTGGTGGTGTTAGCCAAAACCTTTTTGACATAGTCGCGTGTCTCGTTGAAGGGTATGTTCTCCGCCCAAATAGCACCTTCTAAAACAGGGCCTGTTCCGTCGTTGGGCGCCCGCCAGCGTCTAGAGCGGCTCGGGCCCGCGTTGTAAGCTGCGGCCGCAAGCGGCATGGATCCTTCGAAGCTGTCCAGGACTAATTTCAAATAGCCGGTGCCGATGGCGATATTGGTGTCGCGGTCCGTGATTTGGTCTGGGGTGAAACCAGTCAAACCAATTTTGCGAGCTGTCCAACGTGCTGTGGCGGGCATGACTTGCATCAAACCGGAAGCACCGACGTTGGATTTAGCGTCCATCACAAAACGGCTCTCTTGGCGAATTAGCCCGTAGACATAAGCCGGGTCAAGATTGATATTGCGCGCACGTTGGATAACCGCCTCTTTGAAAGGCATAGGAAAGCGTTGGTCAAAGTCGATCACAGTGCGGGCGCGCTCACTGGTATTGATGCATCGGTCCCATACTTGGTGCTCGCAAGCCAATTGTGCGGCAGCCAATAATTCGCGATCATTCATCAAGCCGCTTTGACCTTGGGCATTGACCAAATTGGTGCCGTAGTTCCACTCGCGAACACCTTCGGCTCGCAAACCTACGGCAATAGCGTACAAAGCTCTTTGCAAAGAAGGGTTACGTTTAGCGACTTCTAATTCTTCGGCTGTTGGTGCCGGCGGTTTTGATGGCGTACTGACTTTGCGCCCTAACTCTTCCAAAGCCAACTGTTCGTAAAACCCTTTCACGCCGGCGATGCTCTCAAGCAATGCGTTTGCTTCTTGTTGTATCGCAGGTGTGATCTTTTTGTGGCTCAGCAAAGCGCGTGCGTACCAATAAATCCAGGTGGGTTCTTTACGAGCGTCAGGGCTCATTGCTTGGATGGCGATCTCCACCAAAGACCACTTTGGGGAGTTTCCCGCACGCAGAGCCGCGCGAACTTTCCACGCCAACATGTCGTCGTTCAAGTCTTTGTCGTGGGCGACGCGGGCGTAGTGGTCTAGCGTGTCATCGTCCAAACGCATTGCAGATTGACGGCCTATAACGCCCCATACCCAATGACGCTCTTCCGTTGTCAGGTAGGGCTGCCATTTGGTACGCATCAGTTTGGCGGCGACAGCTGGGTCTTGCGAGGCCACGCGCACAAGCGCCATCACCACCAACTCTTGACGAACCTTTTGCGGTGCGGCGATGTTTTTGGCTAAAAACTGGGTGGCGTTGTTGTAAATATCTTTGACCATAGGCGCAACTTGTGGTGCGACGATTTGCACCGCATTGCGTGCAGTAACAGGGCGTGAGTGCTCGACCATTAGCCTGGCTTTGCGCCAAATATCTAGCGCCGTGAAGAACTTGGCGTCATACAAACGGTCCGCCGCCAAGGTGCATCCGTCATCAGCCTCGCGCATACCCATCCAATTGCGTCGCACTTCGTCAGCCACCATCGTGCCAACTTGCGGGCCTTTTTGGATGAACTCGACATTAAGGAAATAGCAACGCAGTTCGCGGTCGTCGCGCATGCGGTAGTGCGGGTATTCAGACTCTAAAGTGGTCCAGTCGCGGCGGCTGCCTAAAAGGAGCAACCAGTCGTTACGTAAGCGGTCTTCTTGGTAGCTGCCTTCAAACTTATTAAAAAAAGCGCGAATTTCTTGTGGTGAGGCTTCGTCTAATCTGGCTTTTAACTCCCAATATGCAGCCCAAGCTTCTAAGGGATGGCCTTTGGCTTGGGGCAGAAGGCCCGTCAAGCGTTTCTTATCATTGCGTTTGAAAGCATTGGCCATGTCTTGAATCACCACATCAGCCTTGGCGTCTGTCACCACGCTCGCGGCAAAAGCGGGAAGCATGTAAGTAAAACTTACAAACAGAGCAACTAAAAATGACACAATGAAGCGGTATTCCATTGCATGATTATCCGTGGACAAAAAAACCTTACGAACCCAGCTCATTGAAGAGCGTTTAAATTTACCAGACCGTTTAGCGCGTTCCGACATGGTGCAACGCGTCATGCGTATCTGGTTGTTTGACAGACCCGATACCGTCATCGGTGCTTACTGGCCCATCAAAGGCGAATTCGACCCTTTGCCTGCCTTGCACCGCTGGAAAGAAGACGGTGAGTTGTCTGACCAACCGCATTTGCGCCGCATTGGTTTGCCTGTGGTCGACAAGGCCCACAAAACCCTCACCTTTCATGTCTGGTACCCAGGCTGCCCGATGGAAGAAGACGCCTTCGGAATTCCTAAGCCAAAAGACACCGAAATCATTTTTCCAACCCTGTTGTTTGTGCCATGTTTGGGTTACGGTGCTGGCGGTTATCGCCTCGGCTACGGCGGCGGTTTTTATGACCGCACCTTAGCGAGCTTGCAACCCAAGCCTTTCACGGTTGGGTTGGGCTACACCCACGGGTTTTTGCCAGAATTGATGCCCGAAGCCCACGACGTTCCGTTAGATTCAGTCCTCAACGACAACGGCGTGGTGTGGCCGATTAGCTAGTTCAGCGATGGCCCGCCCCAAATCCGCCAGCCACGAACTCAAACGCGACGAAATCCTAGACATCGCCGCCCAATGCTTTGCCGACGCGAGCTACCCCGCGACCAGCATGAACACCATTGCCGCTGCGGGCGGCACATCCAAAGCACGGCTGTACCACTACTACGATAGCAAAGAAGCCATTCTTTTTGACTTGCTGGACCGCTACACCCAGCACCTGCTGGCGCTCATCGGTGAATCGCAAGCAGTTGCAGAGCGCGGTAATCTGGATGATCGCGCCAGTCTGCACGCTTTGATCAAACGCTTTTTGCAAGAGTACGAAACATCCGCCACTCGACATGTGGCGTTGCTGAGTGACACCAAGTTTTTGGGCGAAGAGCAACGCACGCTCATCGTTTCCCGCCAACGCGACATCGTCGCAGCCTTCACCCGCTTCCTAAAACGCGCCTACCCCGATCGCCTGACCGCAACCAACCAAACAGCCATCACCATGATGCTCTTCGGCATGATCAACTGGACCTTCACCTGGTTGCGTCCTGCTGGGCCTCTCAGTTACGAAGCCTTTGCTGACGAAGTTGTTCGCTTGCTCGAGAACGGATTAATTGGGGTCGATTAATTGGGGTCAGAACCTAATTTATTTTGTTTTGCTATTTCGCTCCGTTCAACGGGTTGGGGGTAGGCAAGTTGGCTCCTCGCTTCGCTCTTGATGTCACCAACTTACCTACCCCCAACCCATTGAACTACGGTTCTTTAGTCAAAACACCGACAATCCAATTTTTCGCAAACGCCAAGTTAGGAGACACCAATGACCACCAAAGCCTTTGCCAGCCAAGCCGATTTGACTGACAAACAGATCAAGTTTGAGCAACTCAGCGCGCATTGCTGGGCTTACACCGCCGAAGGTGACCCAAATTCTGGTGTGATCATCGGTGACAAATACATCTTGGTCAGCGATGCAACGGCGACGCCCGATATGGCGCGTGATTTGATCAAGAAAATCCGAACCGTTAGCGACAAGCCCATCAAATACGTGTTGCTGACCCACTACCACGCAGTTCGCGTTTTAGGCGCGAGTGCCTATGCAGCCGAAGGCGCGACGGAGATCATCGCCAGCCACGGCACGCACAGCCTGATCGTGGAGCGCGGTGCGCAAGATATGCAAAGTGAGATTGAACGCTTTCCCCGTTTGTTCCGTGGCGTTGAAGGTATTCCTGGTTTGACATGGCCCACGATGGTGGTGGGGGACGGTAAACCAGGTCGCCAAGGCACTTTGCGAATTGATTTGGGTGGCGTGATGGTTGACATTTGGCATCCTGGCCAAGGCCATACCCGTGGCGACACGATTGCTTGGGTCGAATCTGAAAAAGTGTTGTTCAGTGGCGATTTGGTGGAGTACGAGGCTGGCGTCTATACCGGCGATGCCCAACTCGAAGAATGGCCCGCCACACTAGAAGCCTTGCGCGCGTTAAACGCAGCAGCCATCGTTCCCGGACGTGGAGAAGCCATGAAGGGGCATGACAACGTCAACAAGGCGTTGGACTACACCAAGCGCTGGGTCGAAACTTTATTCAAATGCGGCAAAGAAGCGGCTGCCAAGGGCTTGGATTTGAAAGCATCCATGGATCTCACCCGCAAAAGCATGGACCCCGTGTTTGGCCATGTATTTATTTATGAGCACTGCTTGCCATTTGATGTGAGCCGCGCTTATGACGAGGCTAAGGGCATTAAGAACCCCCGCATTTGGACGGCTGACCGCGATAAAGAAATGTGGGCGGCTTTGCAGGCGTAATTGAAAACTACTTCTTCATCACCAAGCTTTGAACTATATTTTCATAGTTAATTAAGTTCTCTGCCAAACGTTCGCGCTGCGCACGTGTTGTGCTGTTGTGTAGCTTGGCAAAGCCATCGCAGTTTTCTTGTCGCAAAGTTTGGCCGTAAGCATGAACGGCTTCGTCTGGCGGCGTGAAACCGCGATCTACCCATGCGCGAAGTTGTGATTGCGACGAATTAACCAACTGCGAGCCACTATGGGTGATACGCGTAAATGTTTGGAGTGCGTCAGCTTGCCTTCGTTGTCGTTCTTTGAAACTAATGGTTGGATTGAATGTGGATTTTTTCAACCATTGCTGCACAGCCTCGCGCTGAGGGGCGTCTAGGCTTCCATAAAAATCTTCAAGACGATTGAGTAATTGTTTATTGCGATTGCGCAAACGTTTTTCTTCGCTAACGTCCAAATAATCTCCCCGCCACTCTTGATTGAGCTTGTCGTATTTTTTTCGAATCCGTTGTAACTGCGGCTCACTCAATTGGCTAATCAGTTTGGTGGCGTCTGGTTCTATTTGTTGCAACGCCGAAATAAAGCTGTTTTGTATTTCTTGCGTGACAGCGCAAACCTGTTCGGGTTGGATGTCATGGGGAGCCCATGCACGCACTTTTTGTAAAAGCGCGACATATTCTGGTAGTTGATTCTGTCTATGCCATAGGTGCAATTGCCGCAAAGCATCTTTAGCCAGTGGCTTTTGCTTGTCCGTTAAGTCGACATAGCTGTCTAGCCACCAATACACCGCCTCGTCAGCTTGGTTGTAGACCAACTTGAGCGCGCTACACCCGCTCAAAAGCACCAATGCAGATAAGCCAAGCAAGCATAGAGCTTGGCGGATAATTCTCAAAATCAAAGAGGACTTGAACATGACTGCGTTAGATGTGGTGATCATGGCAGCGGGTAAGGGCACACGCATGAAGAGCAGTATGCCCAAAGTTTTGCATCCATTGGCAGGAAAGCCCTTGGTCCAGCACGTGATTGATACCGCGCACGCCTTGCACACGCGCAACACCATTTTGATTACCGGTCACGGCGCAGAGGTAGTAGAGCTTCTGTTGCAAAAGGCCTATCCGAACAAAGCATTGCAATTTGCCAAGCAAATGCCGCAACTTGGAACCGGCCATGCGGTGCAACAAGCCTTGCCCTTGTTAGATGACGATGGCGTAGTGGTGGTTTTATCGGGGGATGTGCCTTTAACGCAGGTCGACACCTTGCAAGCATTGATCCAAGCCTGTGATGGAAAAAACTTGGCCTTGCTTACCATCGAATTTGAAGACCCCACTGGTTACGGCCGCATCGTGCGTGGGTTCGACCATCAAGTCCACGGCATCATCGAACACAAAGATGCAGATGAGTTGCAACGTGAAATCAAAGAGATCTATAGCGGCATCATGGCCGTGCCTGCTAAGTGGCTCAAAAAATGGTTGCCACAACTTAAAGACGATAACGCCCAAAAAGAGTTTTATTTGACAGATGTTGTCAAGATGGCTGTTGCAGACCATGTGAAAGTGGTCGCACATAAGATCACAGACCCCGCGCAAGTTGCAGGAATCAATTCGCCTTTGCAATTAGCCGAGTTAGAACGCATCTACCAAACGCGTCAAGCCCATGCGCTGTTAGCGCAAGGCGTTCGCATCATCGATCCAGCGCGCATTGATCTGCGTGGCAGTTTGACTTGTAAAGAAGATGTGTCGATAGACATCAACTGTATTTTCGAAGGCCATGTGCAATTGGGTGTTGGTGTGAGCATTGGCGCGCACTGTGTGATTGCAAACTGTGTGATTGATGATGGTGCGACGATATTGCCTTTCACCCACATCGACGGTGAAGCGCAAGGTGTCACCGTAGGCAAAGGTGCACGCATAGGCCCTTATGCCCGTTTACGCCCTGGCGCACAACTCGGAGCTGATGTACACGTAGGTAACTTTGTAGAAATCAAAAATTCCACTTTGGCCGATGGCGCTAAAGCGAATCATTTGGCCTACCTTGGTGACGCCACCGTAGGCGAGCGCGTGAACTATGGCGCTGGCAGCATCACCGCCAATTACGACGGCGCAAATAAGCACCGCACCATTATCGAAGCCGATGCGCATATTGGTAGCAACTGTGTGTTGGTCGCGCCTGTCACCATTGGCGCGGGTGGCACGGTAGGCGGTGGCTCCACGATTACCAAATCTACCGAACCAGGCGCGCTGAGCGTTGCGCGCGGCAAGCAGGTGAGTGTGGCCAATTGGAAACGTCCGCAAAAGAACTCAACAAAATCGTAAGTCGCACTAAACGCACGAATCGTTCGATTCGTGCTAATATAGAAACATGCAAACCTTAACCGCAAACGAAGCCAAAACCCAGTTTGGGCATTTCATCGACATGGCCCAACGCGAGCCTGTTCGCGTCGTTCGTCGCGAGCGTGTGGTGGGCGTTATGGTGTCCGCCCAAGACTACGATGCCATGCGTGCCTTTTATGCCAATCGGTTGCAGCACACTTTGGCAGCATCAGCCGCGCAGTCTGAAAAAGCCGGCATGACAGCAAAACGTTTGGAAGCATTGCTGCGTGACGA